>NZ_JBSFTY010000066.1:0-47637 GCF_053591515.1 Streptomyces sp. NPDC003011 | reverse complement strand
AGCAGTCGGGTGCGACCACACGATTCTTCCTCGACCTGCGTGACAAGGGCGGACGGCTCTGCTTGGAGGGCTCGGCGGCCGGCGCGGAGACCGTCATCGACAAGTGTGTAGCCCCCGTGTCCGGCCCGTTCACGTCAGGAAAGCGGAATCAGTGAGTACCTGCTTGGCATGATCGGAGAAGGGTGATGACTTGCAGATTCATTCAGCCAAGGACAACCGTTGGCGGCTCTGTCGTTTCGCACTGGCAGGTCTCGTTAGGATCTTCTGATCATGGACGTGATGATGGGGAACGAGATGATCGCCATCCCGCCGGGGCAGGTGACGCTGTCGGACCGGCGGACACAACGCAGTTGGTCGGTCCAGCTTGCGCCCTACCAGCTCGCGGCATACCCGGTCACCCAGGCGTTGTACGCACAGATCACAGGCCAGTGGCCGAGTACCACCCCTGGGGACCAGTTGCCCGTCGAGTGCGTCTCCTGGTGGGACGCGGCGCGGTTCTGCAACGCGCTGTCCCAGTGCGCCGACTTGACGCCCGCGTACCACTTCCGTGCCGAGGTCGAAGATGTCGAGTGGGACGCGTCCGCCGACGGGTATCGACTGCCGACCGAAGCCGAGTGGGAGCACGCCTGCCGTGCCGGGACGACTGGGCCGCGTTACGGGGAGCTCGACGAGATCGGCTGGTACCGCGGTAACTCGCACGAGCGCATCCACGAGGTGGGCGGCAAACGCCCCAGCCCGTTGGGACTCTACGACATGCTCGGCAACGTCTGGGACTGGTGCTGGGACGTCTACGACGCCGAGGTCTATGGCCCCTACCGGGTGCTCCGTGGCGGTGGCTGGTTCGATGAGCACTGGAGTTGCCGGGCCTCTGCGCGGCGCCGCAGCCACCCGACTTTCCAGGTCGACGACGTGGGATTCCGCGTCGCGCGTTCCGTCGTGCGCTGATCCACGTCGTGGCGAAGGCCCTCTGTCGGCGAACCGGATCACTTGAGTGTTCTCGACAGGGTCTGAGGAAACCACTTGGGCAGCGAGAGCGGGGACCACGTTGCTCCGTTCGTGAAGGCGGTGGATGCGGTTCGCGGCCCGGCCCGCGCGGAATCGATCTGGCGATAGCGTGATCCTCATGACGGCTGAAGACGAGGCGCTGGTCGGCGGCATGGTGAACGCGGGGACGGTCTTCCGCCGGGGGGAGTTGGTGGAGCGACCGGCACCGCGCAACGCGCACGCCCTGCATGCCTATCTCCGCTCGCTGAAGGAGCACGGCTTCGACGCGGCGCCGGCCCCTGTCGGTCTCACCGCGGATGGCCGTGAGCAGCTGACTTTCATTCCTGGCGACGTGGCTTTGCCGCCGTTCCCGGACTGGGCGATGACGAGTTCTGCCCTCGAATCGGTGGGGAGCCTGCTGCGGCGTCTGCATGAGACCAGCGCGGCCGTCGTGGTCGACACCCGTGCCGAGTGGCCCCCGGACCTTGCCGACCCGGAGGGGGGAACGATGGTGTGCCACAACGATGTGTGCCCGGAAAACCTCGTCTTCCGCGACGGCCGTGCCGCGGCCCTGATCGATTTCGACTTGGCGGCCCCGGGCCGTGCCCTCTGGGACATCGCCATGACCGCCCGCTATTGGGTGCCCATGCTCGATCCCGGGTCCGCGGCCGCTCTCCATCCCCCCGGGCTGGATGCGGCCGCACGGCTGCGGATTCTTGCCGACAGCTACGGCCTCTCGGCGGGGGACCGCGCCGAGTTGCCCGGCGTCATAGAGCAGGCCACGGAGGTCTGCCGGGCCTTCGTGGCCCGCCGCGTGGCCGGCGCAGACCCCGTCTATCTCCAGGCGTTGGCCGAGCGTGGTGGATGGGAACGCTGGGACCGCATGCAGACCTGGCTGGTGGACCACCGCAAGACGTTCACGGCTGCCCTGCTGAACTGACCGGCCCGGAAGTTCGAGGACGGATTCACAAAACCATCGCCTTGCGTTGGCGGTATGCCTTCTGACGGCAACGCTGGGAGCACGTCCGTCGCTGTGACCTGCTGCGTCCTTCGGGCAGGGGACCCGAACAGACTGCGCAGGGCGGTGTTTCCGGGAACGCGTCCTGGACTGGGGCGAGGGCGTCAGCCCTCGCCCCAGTCGTGCTGGGTGAAGCTGCGGGTCCGGGGGGGGACCCCGAAGACGCGGATGCTGCCTGTTGTGTGGTGCGCCGGCGGTGGGCCCTTTGACGGCACCGGGCTGAGCATGTGCGGCGTTGCGACTGTCCGCGCCCGAGCGGCAGCGGCTGCTCGCAGACAGGGCGATCGGGACGTAGCCGCAGGCCTCGACCAGCGCGGCGTACTTCTGGTTGGGGGTGAACAGCCGTCCGGGATGATCGGGATCGGGCAGTCCCTCATGCGGCCCGTTCTGCCAGTGGGCAACGATCCACTCGTCCAGCAGCTCCTGCGTTTCGGGCAGCGACCACAGGTTCTCGTGTTCCGGGTGGCGGCCGCGGTGGTCGGTGTTGCGGCCGGTGCAGCCAGGGAGGAACTGGGCGAACATCGTTGCGACGGAGCCGAGCATCTTCTCGATGTGGCCCTCCTCGAAGGGCGAGCCCTTGTGCGTGGCCTGGAAGTCGATCTCCAGGAATCGGACCGAGGACCGCGAGTTGGCCGCCTTGGTCTTCTGGCGTGAGGTCACCGGCGTGGCGGGAGGGCTGATGGAGACCGACAGCCTGGTCTGGACGGAGGGAAACGGATGGGCAGCCTGAAGCGGCCGCCGGCCTTGGCGGTCGGCCAGAGGAGGGCACGTCGAAGTGCGCCTGCGCCGGCACGACGGGGAAGAGCCTGCGGGCGACGGACCGGTAGACGAGCGGTCGCACTGCCCCCGGCCGCGGGCTCGTGCGGCGGGACACGAGTGATCGTGCCAGGCCGCAGGGAGGGATTTCCGAAGACGAATCCCGGCCGGGTGGTGCACGGACGCACCACCCGACGCGAGTTGTCCCGAAAGACCCTTGCCGCCCCGGCGGTTTTCCAGGGCCCGCGCCTTTGCGAACATCCCCAGGACGCGTTCCCTCAATGTGTGCCGGGCTCCTCGGGCGAGCCGTCTCACGACAAGCGCAGGGCTACACCCATTGCTGGTAGATGCTTCCGTTGCAGGCTATGAGCCGGACACCCTGGGACACGCTGCCGTCGAGGCACCGTCCGGACTGCACGTGCCTGATCTCGCCCGTGGTGCCGGTGGGACGCCACTTCTGGTACGTGCTTCCATTGCAGGCCACGAGACGGACCCCCTGGGAGACACTGCCGTCGAGGCACCGTCCGGACTGGTAATGCCTGATCGGAGCGCTGCTGTCCCAGAAGTAGTCCCACTTCTGGTAGGAGCTCCCGTTGCAGGTGTTGAGACGGACCCCCTGGGAGACACTGCCATCAAGGCAGTGATTGGCGTAAGCCAGATTGTCCCAGGTGTTCCAGACGGTTGCCGTCGCCTGAGCAGGTGCGGCAAGCAGGGCGGTCATGGCCAGTGTTGCCGCCGTTCCCCCAGCCAGCACTGTCGCCCGGGACAGGGCACGCTTGATCATCGGCGTTCTCCTTTTTGATCGGTGACCACTTCGGCCGACAAGCGAAGGCTGCGTACCTCCGGCAGTTCGGCACCGAACGCATCCTTGGACACGTCAACGCCATGAATGCTCCGGGCCGCCGGCACGGGCGGCTACACCCTTAAGCCCTGGCTTAAGAGGCCCTAACAGACGTTGTTGATCATGTGACTTTCTACCGGCATCGGCCGACAGATCACTCGCGACGGCGGTTCACAGTCTCAGTTCGCGGGCGGCGCCTTCTGTGCGAAGACGGTCCGCGTAAGATCACCGCTGGAGGGGTGTGGCATGGCCATGAGGAATTACCGGTGGTGCGTGGCGATCGCGGCGGCCCTGCTGCTGGCCGGCTGCGGCGGTGGCGCGGAGAGCGACAGCTGGAATGGCAAGGCGGTGGCGCTCACGAAGGAACAGGTACGGGAGACGTTGCCGGATGGCGAGGCCATGACGCGTTGGAAGGAGTCGGCTCGGCCCATGGCCGTTGAGATGGACAAGCTCAACCGTTCGCAGGTCTGTCCCATCAAGGACAACGCGGGCTGCGAGAACTCCCGCTCCTACGGCGCCTCGACCTTCAGGCGCGACGACAACGCCGCCACCGTCACCTTTCTGATTATCGCCTACGACAGCGAACAGGCCGCCCGTAAGGCGTACGACGTGCTCTGGGACGGTTACTACGGCAAGAGGGTGGGACAGCGGGCCAAGACGTTCAGTCTCGGCCCGATCGGTGACGAGCGCGACGCTCGGTTCGGTTCCGCCGGCTTCCATGGCGAGCCCGGCACCGTGACCCAGACCCGGGTCGGCACGACGCTGCTGTGGACGCTGGCGGATTCCACGGACAAAGACAAGGACGGCGTCAACGAAGATAGTGCCCGGGACCTGGCCACGGTGCTCGCCAAGCGGGCCCGTCAGGCCCAGAACGGGGACGCGCCTTCCGCCGCGCTCGAGGGCTGACCGGGCGGCCACGCCGGGACCCGCCCCGCTGCTGGAGAGCATAGGAGCTAATCCACCCGAACTTGGTCCCGCTGCACGAGCTCTCAGAGGTCCTAACAAAGGCGTTGGACGTGGCGGTGGGTGATCAGGCATGTGGCGAGTCCGAGGAAGGCTTCGTGGATGTCGTCGCGTCGTTCCCAGCGGATGCGCAGGCGGCGGAAGCCGTGCAGCCAGGCGATCGTGCGCTCGACGACGTAGCGGAAGATGCCCAGGCCGGAGCCGTGTGGCTGGCCTCGTTCGGCGATGACCGGGCGGATGCCGCGGGCCCAGAGCAGTCGGCGGTACTTGTCGTGGTCGTAGCCGCGGTCGGCGAGGAGTGCGTCGGGCCGGCGTCTGGGCCGGCCGACGACGCCGGCCACGGTCGGAACTTTGTCGAGCAGGGGCAGGAGTTGGGTGACGTCGTTGCCGTTTCCGCCGGTCAGGGACACCGCGAGCGGGACGCCCTGGCCGTCGGTGAGGACGTGGTGCTTGCTGCCCGGCCGTGCGTGGTCGACCGGGCTGGGCCCGCTTTTGGGCCACGCCGGGCCGCCCTGACATGGGAGGAGTCGATCACCGCCCGCGACCAGTCCAGCTTCTTCGCCGCCCGCAGCTTCTTCAGCAGCACCAGGTGCAGTTTGTCCCACACCCCTGCTTCGTTCCACGCGGCCAGGCGCCGCCAGCACGTCATGCCGGACCCGAAGCCCAGCTCCTGCGGCAGGTACTCCCACTGGATACCGGTGTGCAGCACGAACAAGATCCCGCACAGTGCCTGCCGGTCCGGCACCCGCGGCCTGCCCTCCACCAGCTTCGGACCCGGCTCGGGCAACAATGGCTCGATGAGCGACCAAAGTTCATCCGACACGATCCATGGCCGGGACTGACGTTTCCCCACGAGCAGAACAACGACCACCCAAGCCGAAAGTCACATGATCAACAACTTCTGTTAGGGCCTCTAAGGGCCCACA
Source organism: Streptomyces sp. NPDC003011 (assembly GCF_053591515.1). Classification (NCBI taxonomy): domain Bacteria; kingdom Bacillati; phylum Actinomycetota; class Actinomycetes; order Kitasatosporales; family Streptomycetaceae; genus Streptomyces; species Streptomyces sp. NPDC003011. Next base: position 42,149 of record NZ_JBSFTY010000066.1, on the reverse strand, counting down.
GCCACGCTGCGCGGTGCTATCGCCATCGGTTCCCGGCCAGCAGTCCCCGGCCCAGGGCGGTGGCCATGTGCAGTACGGAACCACCGTGTCGGCTGGTGGTGATGAGGCGTGCCTCGCGCAACGCCTTGGTGTGCTGGCTGACGGCCGCCGGGGAGACACCGAGTCTCGCGGCCAGCTCAGTGGTGCTGCAACCGTCGGCGGCCACGCGCAGCGCGGCGGCCCGGGTACGTCCGAGCAGGGCGCCCAGGGGATCGTCGCCTACAGGGCTCTTGGGCTGCCACAGCGCGGCGCCGGTGGCCGGGTCGGTCACCGCCGGTACGGTGAGCCGCGGCACCGACGCGTCGTCGTACGGGTCGTACAGCAGGCTGAACTGACGCCAGGAGAACAGGGTCGGTACCAGGATCAGCCCTCTGCCGCCCAGATGGACCTCGACCTGGCGGGGGTGGCGTATCTCCAGCACGGGCGGCCGCCAGCGCACCAGCGGAGGGCTCAGAGCGGCCAGCAGAGCGTCGATTCCTCCCTCCAGGAACGTGTGGGCGTGCTGCGCCCGTACGGCCTCCAGCTGTGACCGGGACGCCGCCCAGTACGGTGCGACGGCCACCCGGTGACAAGCCACGAGGCCGGCCGCCAGCAGCCGCCGGGCATCGGCATCCCCGTCGGCGACGGCCCGCGCCCACGGCATGTGGGCGGGACCGACGGCGACGGGTTCAAGCTCGCGGCGTACCTGGGTGCGCGGTGCCCGCAGCAGAGCCTCCACAGCGTGGTCGATGTCGGGCGAGTCGCCGGCCAGCGCCAGCAGGTCGAGGCCCGGGCCCCGGGCCGGCAGCAGTGCGGTGAGTGGCCGGGCGTCCTCGCCCAGCCGGCCGGCCACCGTGGCGCGCCACCGTTGAAAGGGCAACGGGAGGGAACGCCCGCACAGCATCTCCAGGCTGTAATACGTCTCCGCGGCGGCCCCGATGGTAGTGGCCACCCGCGTGCGGGCGAGATCCTCCGCGGTGAAATGGATGCGCAGCACCACAGACCTCCGTCACGGAGCGGGGACACCTTCAGGCGCGGTGCCAGTCCGGCCGCCTCCTCCGTGGCGACCGTGAAATTGTCGGACGGGACGAGCGGGGCCTGCAACGCCGTTTCCGGACCTTCGGCCATGCAGCGTTCAGAGGATTTCGGTTGGCGTGAGAGTGTGCGCATCCCGCTGCCCGGGACAACTCGCATACGAGCCGCCGGACTTGTCCCGGCGTGGGCGCAGCGGGGGCGGCGCCGCGTGCGGGTGCAGGGGGCGAGCCACGGTTGTGCCGGTCTGGGTGCCGAAGGTGGACCGGAGGTCTGCGGTCAGCAGCAGAAGCGCGCTGAAGACGAGGTGGACCGGCCTGCCTACGAAGTGGCCGAAGAGGAAGCCGGTGCCGAGGATCGCCACTGCGCTGACGACCCGGATGACGGAGTCGAGGAGCGCGTGCCGGGTGCCGAGCAGGGCGGCGGGGGCGCGGAGCTGGACCTTGAGTCCGAACCGGCCGGCGAGCCCTGCCTCAACACCTCCACGACATCTGGGGCTATGCCTCCCTGCCCGTCGCACTCTCCCCGCGTACGGATCACGGATGCGCTATCCTCCGCGCATGCGCGGACAGTTCACCGGCTGGCCGGAGCGGGCCATGGACGTGTTGTGGCAGCTGCGAGGCGAACCGCCCCACGCGACCCGCGAGCGCCACCGCGCGGACCGCGAGCGCCTGGTCCGACAGCCGATGATCGCCCTGCTGAACGAGGTCGCCGACACCGACCCCCGGTACGAGGACTTCTCCGTCTGGCACTACCGCACCGACTCCTGGTGGTGGCAGCACCAGAGCGCGGTGATCCGGCTCGCCCGCAAGATCGAGATCGGTCTCCGGTTCGACCTGGACGGCCTGCGGATCCAGGGCGCCTGGTGGTATCCCGATCCCGGCCAGGTGGACATGTTCCGCAAGGCCGTGGCCTGCGAGGGGAGCGGCCGCGAACTGTCCGGCATCCTCGACGAGGTGCGGAAGAAGGGCTACGAGATCTCGGGGGACATGATGAAACGCCCTCCGCACGGCTATCCGACGGACCATTCCCGTACGCGCCTGCTGCGCCACCGTTCGCTGATCGCCGCCCGGCCCCTCGGTTGCGAGGAATGGCTGCACACGCCCGAGGCGGTCGACCGGGTCCTCTCGGCCGCCGCCGACCTGGACGCCCTGCTGATGTGGCTGGTCCGCCACGTGAAGCGCGCCGCCTGACATCAGGGGGGTGCCGCGCGGCACGGGAGGCCACTCGGTTCTTCGCCACGGCGGGCTCCACTCTCCGAGCGGGCGCCACTTCCGACCCGGGACATCTAGGTCGACCGCGAGAGGAGCGAGCTCCGCGACTTCTGCTGCGCCACCACCAACGAAGGCCACACCGTCATGACCCTGGAGCTCGGCCAGTGGATCCTGGCCAAGCTTCAGGAGGCGTAACCACCAGCCAAGGACGCCTTCGGCGGGTACGGCTTCCGGCAATGGCTGTAGCCCCGAACGCCAGTTGCTGACACGTCCCCCGACGACGGCCTCGCCCTCCAGCACCACGGGCCAGGGCAAGGTAAGCAACATTGCGGGGCAGAACGAGATGCGGAGCAGGTCGCGGTCGGGTTTGATCTCGGCAGAGGGCCAGATGCTCCGCCAGGTGAGGAGTTGACTCTTGTCGCCGTGATCCATCCGCTGGTGCACAGTGCGGAGTTGGTGCCCCCGGGACCCGGAAGCAAAAAAGGCCCCGCTCCCCGACGTGGATCGGGAAGCGGGGCTTCGGGGTGTGATGTGCGGGTCAGGGCGCCCAGGTCGCGGATGCCTTGTCGTGATCGTGGTTAGGGCGGCCAGCGGCGGTCGCCGGGGCGGCCGGGCGACGCATGGCGGTGATCGGGACGGCACCACGCTCGGCGGGCGGACTCGCCCAGACCATGCGCCAGGTGTCTTCCCACTCGCAGCCGCACGGATGGTCCGGGTGCGGGTGCGGGTGCCGTAAGAAGACGCCGTGGGTGTGGACTGCGCGTGGGATGCGAGGGATCAGCACCGAGGGGTCGTCGCCCGGGTAGAGACACTGGTGGAGTGTCGGTATTCAAGAGCCGCAGTATTCGCCCGCAGGGCGAGTGGGCGCGCACCTGGCCCGGTGACGTCAGAGGGGCCGGTCGCCGCGCGTCACGTCACGCGAATGCCCTCGCGGTCTTCGAGGGCGCTGATGGCGGTGGCGGTGAGGCTGTGGGTGATGTGGCCTCGCATCACCTGGGCGGCTTCGGCGGCGCGGCCGTCCACGATGAGGGAGACAAGTTCGTGGTGTTCCTGTAGGTCCCGGGTGCGGGGTTCGTCACCGGGCGGGAGTTCGAGGCCGAGGCGCCGGTAGCGGTCGGACTTGTCCCACAGGTCGTCCAGGAGACGGATGAGGACGTCGTTGTGGGAGGCCCGGTACAGCGTCTGGTGGAAGGCGCGGTGGGCCGTGAGTGCCTCTTCCCCCCATTGGCGGGTGACGGGGAGGAGCTTGTCGACGGCGGCCTGCATGGCGGCGATGTCGTCGTCCGTGCGTCGCTGGGCGGCGAGTTCGGCGGCGGTCGGGTCCAGGGACAGGCGGACCTCGAAGAGCTGGCGGGCCTCGTTCGAGTTCATGACGGAGACCCGGACGTCGCGGTGGGTTTCGACGGTGACAAGTCCCTCGCTGCTGAGGCGGCGGATGGCCTCGCGCAAGGGCGTGATGCTCATGTTGAGGGACTCGGCGAGGTCGTACTGGGCGAGCCGTGACCCGGCAGGAAGAGTGCCGGAGAGGATCCGGTCGCGGAGTTCTGCGTAGGCGAGGTCGCTCTTGCTGAAGAACAAGTTCTGTCCTGCCATAGCCCCCTGGACCGTTCCCTTCCGAAAGTTCCCCACCCCTTGACATCCCGCATCGGGCCAGCTCAGTCTAACAGGCGTCGCATCTTATAAGATATGAGAAAGGTCCGCAGTGAAGATCACAAACGTCTACGAGGGCGTCGTTCCGATCAGTTCCTCGATCCGCAACGCCTGGATCGACTTCAACTCCATGGACTGTTCGATCGTGGCGATCGAGAGCGATGTCATCCGGGACGGCAAGCCCGTGGTGGGCTATGGCTTCAACTCCAACGGCCGCTACAGCGCCGGCGAGATCCTGCGCCGCCGGATTCTGCCCCGCCTCCTTGAGGCCGAGCCCGGCAGCCTGCTCGACGAGCGGGGCGGCCTGGACCACGCCAAGGCGTGGGACGTGATGATGCGCAACGAGAAGCCCGGCGGGCACGGCGAGCGCTCGGTCGCGGTGGGTGTGGTGGACATGGCCCTGTTCGACCTGGCCTCCAAGATCGAGGGCAAGCCGCTGTACCGGTATCTGTCCGAGCGCTACGGCGACGGGCAGCCCGACGACTCCGTCTTCGTCTACGCCGCCGGCGGCTACTACGCCCCCGGCAAGACGCTCACCGGCCTTCAGGACGAGATGCGGGGCTTCCTCGACCTGGGCTACGACGTCGTCAAGATGAAGATCGGCGGCGCCGGCCTGGCGGAGGACCTGCGCCGTATCGAGGCCGTCATCGACGTCCTGGACGGCGACGGCTCCCGGTTGGCCGTCGACGTCAACGGCCGCTTCGACCTCGACACGGCCCTGGAGTACGGACGGGCCATGGAGCCCTACGGGCTGTTCTGGTACGAGGAGATCGGCGACCCGCTCGACTACCACCTCAACGCCACCGTCGCCGAGCACTACACCGGCCCCATCGCCACCGGCGAGAACCTCTTCTCCCTCCAGGACGCCCGCAACCTGATCCGCTACGGCGGCCTGCGCCCCGACCGCGACACCATCCAGGTCGACCCCGCGCTCTCCTACGGTCTGGTGGAGTACCTGCGCATCCAGGACATGCTCCGCCGGCACGGCTGGTCATCGAGGCGCTGCATCCCGCACGGCGGGCACCAGTTCTCCCTGCACATCGCCGCCGCCCTCAAGCTCGGCGGAAACGAGTCCTACCCGGGCGAGTTCCAGCCCACCGGCGGCTTCGCCGACGACGCCGTCGTCGAGAAGAGCCGCGTCGGCCTGACCGACACCCCCGGCATCGGCTTCGAGAGCAAGGCCGCCTTCTACAAGGTGCTGCGCGCCCTGCACGGCTGACCGCGACCCCACCGCAGACGCGCCCGCCACCGGGCGGCCGCCGTCGGCCGGCGCCACCGGATACGGGCGCCACACCCGAGATCGGGGACGCGAGCCGCGTCGTGTCCCCCGCCCCCCCACGGGACAGGGCTACACACGATCGTCGTGCGAGGGAGCACCAACGATGACAAGCACCACCACCGCCGGCCGCCCGCAGCGGTCACGGCTGAGCCGTCTCATACGGGAGCTGTGGTTCCAGGTCGTACTGGCCGCCGTCCTCGGCATCGCCGTCGGCATCCTCGCGCCCGGGCTGGGCGAGGACCTCAAGCCGCTCAACGACTGGTTCATCGCTCTGGTCAAGATGATCGTGATCCCGGTCGTCTTCTGCGTCGTCACCACTGGCATCGCCTCCATGGACAACCTGTGCAAGGCGGGCCGGATCGGTGTGAAGGCGATCGGCTACTTCCTGGTGCTGTCCCTGGTGTCCATGCTGATCGGGCTGGTCGTCGCCAACATCTTCCAGCCCGGCTCCGGCCTGCACGTCGACCCCTCGTCACTCAACGCCGACGACGTGCCCAAGACCGCCACCGAGCACGCCACCTTCACCGGCTTCATCTCCTCCCTCATCCCCGCCTCCCTGCTGGGCGCGATCACCGGGGATGCGATCCTGGCCGCACTGATGGTCTCGATCGTCGCGTTGCTGCAGGATCGGGACGACCTGGTCGACGAAGGCGTCGAAGCCGTCGTGGTAACCGTCGACGGCGATCGAGAAGCACGGCATCGGCTACGTCCTCGCAGTGGCCTGCTCAGCCCACATGGCCACCGGCGCCCGGCGCCTTCCGCGCCAATGCGCTGGTGAAGCAGGTGCCGAAGCGGGCCTGGCAGAAGCTCTCAGCCGGACGCGGCGCGAAGAGACAGCGGTTCTACGACTGGGCCGTCATCGGCCTCGCCGAGGCGGCACCGGGCCACCATCAGTTGCTGATCCGCCGAAACCGCACCACCGGTGAACTCGCCTATTACCGTTGTCACCCCGCCCCGTCGGCATCCCTCGCCACTCTGGTCACGGTCGCAGGTTCCAGATGGCGGGTGGAGGAAACCTTCCACCCTCGCGTTGCCTTCCTCACCGTCGTCCGCGCCGACGAACATGCACTGCCCCACTGATCCCGCTGACCTGTAACGAGATCCAGCGCCTGTTCATCAGTGTTGTTGTCCGGCCCGCTCACGGCCGGGCCCCATGGCTTCGTCTTCAGCCAGAGCGGTCTTCTGGCTTCAGAACTGAGTCGCTGCGTCCGTCTTTGCGACCTTCCGGATTTCCTCTGGGGTCATCCCTCGTACACCGGTCAGGTCGGCGCCAGCCAGGTCGGCGCCAGCCAAGTCCGCACCGGTCAGGTCCGCGGACCTCAGCGAGCCATAGTTGAGGTGTGTGTTGGAGAGACTCGCTCCGGTGAGGTTCGCTCCGTCCAGATCAGCGCCGCTCAAGTTCGCGAACCTGAGCTTCGCGTCGCTCAGGTTCGCGCTCTGGAAGTTCATACGGGTCAAGTTCGTAAATGACAGCCGGCTGCCGGGAATCCGAACTGCGTGGAGGTCGGTGTAAGGAACATGGGGGTCGAAGGAGGCAGGGCGGACGCGGTCGAGCCGGCCCATAACGGTCAGAGCGGCCTGAACGTCGGTGTCGGGTTCCGGGGGCAGCTTGCCGTCCGCTATAGAGGCAGCGGGATCACGCTCGCGGACGAACGCGGCCAGCACGTCGGTGATGGTGGTCATGTCCCGTGAGGAATCTTTGGCGATGCGTTCCAAGGCATAAACGGCGCTGGTGCGGACTTCGCGTCCGGATGAGCCGAGCTGTTCAGCGGCCCTGGTGTACCGGTCGGTGATCTGGCCCTCCCGGGCCGTCCGCAATTCCTCCTGCGCGGTCTGGTATGTCAGTGCAGTCGCCACCACGCCGGTTGCGGTGAACAGCACACCGAACAGGATCCCGATACTGTTGAACCATTGGTGACGGCTCTGCCGAAGACGCTCACGCTCATCCGCCTCACTCTGTCGCTGCTGTTGGAGGAGCTCCAGTCGACGGTCAGGGGGCAGCGCGTCCAACTCCTCCTGCGTGGGTCCATTGATCCGGACCCGAGGCGACCCCATCGGAGCTGTTCCTGCGGGCCCTGGGTTCGTGGGCGCTGCCGCTGCGTCGGCCGACTCATCGCCCGGAGTCGCGCCGCATTCAGGGGTGTTGGTCACCTTCAGTACGATAGGGGCAGATCTGTTCGGCGGGCACTCAGTTGAGGATGCTCAGCTCGTCGTCGCAGCCGCCGGCGAGGAAGGCGTCCACGGCCGGAGCGGCGACGAGGCGGGCCTGCCAGGTACGTACAGAGCCCCGTGCTGTACCAACTGAGCGACAGACCAGAAGAGTTGCGGGGAGCGGGCTAGAACCGGCGCCACACAAGCTTGATCAGAATCGCCTCAAGAGACACCGCGCCGTGGCCACTCGGTACGACAAGCTCTCGGTCCGCTACGAGGCAACCCTGCTGATCGCGGCCATCAACGAGTGGCTGTGACCAGTTCGAGACACACTTCGGACCAGCCACTTCCCGTCGCGCATCATGGTTCGTCCGGCCATCTCGGGAACCGTTCCCCACACCTGCAGCACCTGCGGGGTGACCTGGAAGAAGGCGTACGAGGGACGGTCCTTGCGAGGGTCCCAGCCGTGCTTGGCGGCGAAGGCGTCGCCCACCTCGGCCGGAAGCTCCTCACGGGTCAGCATGCGCGCGGTGCCGTGGACCAGGACCACGTCCCGGGTATGGCCGAAGCAGAGCCGGACCCGGCCCGAGGCGCACAGGTTATGCCCGGTCAGGTCTGAAGCCGGCGGGCAACCGGGTCTGCACCGGCCGCAGCCGGGTGGAGTCGGAGCGGTGGACGTCCTTCCGGTCGCACTACGGGATCGACGCGTTCTACGGCATCCCGGGGCCAGGTGGGCGCCCACGAGGAGGGCGGGGTCGAGCAGGAGGGCGGCCGGTTCCGGCGCACGCATCTGGTCCCTGTTCCCGACGTCGTCCCGCTGGAGGCCGGCCCTCAACGGACGGCTGCGGGAGATCGACGCAGAGGAGGACGAACGGTTGCTGTCCGGGCGGCTGACCAGCGTCGGGTTCTACTTCGTCTCCGAGACCGATCTCCTGCTGCCGCTGCCGTTCGGGGAGTTCGAGTGCGGCATCACGCTGACGCCGAAGGTCGACCGCAGCAGCCGGATCACCGTCCGCCAGCGCCACTACTCGGTCCCGGCCCGGTTTATCGGCCAGAACGTGCGGGTCCTGCTGCGGGGCAACGAGCTGCTGGTGTTCGAGAAACGGGAGATCGCCGCCCGTCATCCCCGGCTGGCCAGGCGCGGAGAGTTCCGCGCCGAGCTGGACCACTACGTGGAGAACCTGCTGGCCAAACCGGGGGCGACGGCCGGTTCGACCGCGCTGGTCACCGCGCGGGAGAACGGCTCGGCTCGTTCACCGAAGTGCACGAGGCGTTCTGGGCGGCGGCCGGTCAGCCCACGGGGACGCGGCGACCCGGGCGCTGATCGAGGTTCTGCTGTTGCACCGGCGCATGCCCGCGGCCGCGGTCCAGCAGGGCATGGCCGCCGCGATCCGGGCGGGCGCCACCACCGCGGACGTCGTCGCCGTCGAGGCCCGCAAGGCGGCCGCGCTGGTCCCCGAACCGGCCGATGACAGCGCCGAGGAGATCGAGCCGCCGCCCTGGGCGGAGCCCAGCGGGGTGGTCTCCCCGACCGCCCGCAGGGGTCCAACTGCCCAAGCACAAAAGGCCGTTGCCGACAGTCTCGCACTACGACCAGCTGCTGAAATGCCAACCGAAGGGCACCGCTGGACCACGACCGAGACCGCCACCCGGATTCCCTCGCCCCGGCGCGACACCGGGTCCGAGGAGGCGGTCGACACCGCGATCGACGAGGCTTGCCGCACGCTCCACCTGCCCAGGATCCGCAGCCGGGTCCAGGACATGGCCGGCGAGGCGATGCGCCAGCGCTCCAGCTGCAAGGGCTTCCTGGCCGACCTGCTGCAGGCCGAGTGCGCCGAGCGTGAGGAGAGGCGCGAGTTGCGGCTGCTCGGGGAAGCGAACTTCCCCGGCCCAAGCGGCTGGAGGACCTCGACTTCGAGGAGAACCCCAACGTCACCCCGGAACTCGTCGGCACCCTGTCGGACTCGGCCTGGGTCAGGGCAGGGCAGCCGCTCTGTCTGATCGGTGACTCCGGCACCGGGAAGTCCCACTTGGGCCATCGCCCGCTACGGGCGCGTCGATCTGCTCTGCCTGGACGAGTTCGGTATGTCGACCTGGACAAGGCCGTAGCGAAGCTCCTGTTCCTTATCTTCATCTTCACCGAGCGGGAGGAACGACGCGCTATCGCGATCGCGTCGAATGCACCGTTCTCCGAGTGGAAGCAGACCTTCACCGACCCTCGGCTCTGCACCGCGATCATCGACCGCGTCACGTTCAACGCCCACATCGTCGAGACCGGCACCGAGTCCTACCGGTTCACCCAGACCCAGCGCGGGCGGTGCGGCAGCTGACTCTTACCTCGACCCTCAACAAGGCTGTGTCACACCAGTCTCCGTCTGAGGCCGCAGGTGATCGGTCGATGGGAGAATCGGGTCCGTGACGATCGGATCTGGGGACTTTGAACTGACCATGGACGAATTGCGAGTCGTCGCCCACTACGTTCTGGAGAGCGCTGAGGAAGTTCTTCCGGTGTTCGAGGACGCCAACCCCGGCGATCCTCGGCCCCGTGCAGCCATTAGCGCCGCACAGCAGTTCGCGAACGGCGCCAAGAGGACCAAACTTCAGCGCATCACCTCCTTGGATGCCCACCGGGCGGCAAAGGAGGCGACCACGGAGGCCGCACGGCTCGCTGCGCGCGCTGCGGGAGATGCCGCCTCTGCGGCCTACCTCCATCCGATCGCGAAAGCCACCCAAGTGGGTCATATCCTGAGAGCCGCCGCAAGCGCCGCACGCGTTGGAGAATTGAACGCGGACGATGATCTCGCCGTCGGGCTCCGGCTGATCGACGAGGCTCGACGACGCGCCACACCCGTCCTGATCGATGTTTTGAACAGATACCCTCTGGCGCCGACGGGCAAGAGCCGTACTGCACAGCTCATGACCATCCTGGACGCGTCCCTGCGCATGCCCCGCCAAGCTGAGGGTTAGCTACTTGCCCCTGAAGAAGTCGTCGGTGCCGCTGGGTTGTCCTACGGGGAGAGCTGGTCCGAGCTGTCGGCGGCCGGAGACCTGGCCGGCGATCCGTGCGAAGGCGAAGGCCGAGGGCGGCGAGGTGCTCTTCGCCGACCTCAAACGGAGCCTGCCGATGCACAGCCGGGCCCGCGACCAGGCCCAACTCGCCGCCGAGACCCGCCGGTTCTTCCACCGACGCCAACGCCAACCACACATCGTCCGCGGCTACTTCGTTCGGCCCGCACGTCCGCTACATCCTCGAACAGAACCCTTGAGTTTCGGATCGATAGCAGGGCTCCGTTACCGAGGTTGAACTCGTGATGCCGCCTTCCGTGATCAGGCGACGCTGGAGAGCCAGCGCGCGTCGCAGCAGGGACCAGATGCTTCCCGCTGGTACGGACCATACTCGGGGCGAAGGGCGCAGACGATCCCCGGCCAGCCGTACCAGAGCACGGTGAGTATTCAAAACATTACGGACGGCGATGATAGGCTGCGTTCGTTGAGCCGTCCGAAGTCCCATTTGGATGGGGGCCCTCGTGGTACCGGACATCGTGCTGTTCCCGCACTGCGATCTCCACCTGGCCCTGTCCGGTACGCCGCCGCTGACGCTGCAGGTGTTCGACCGGACGGTGACGGCCGGTGGGTACGCGCTGACGCCGATCGCCCCGGGGGCGATCGCGGTGGACTTCTTCGCGCCGCATCGCCCCGTCGGACAGCGGCTGCTCCCGCCGCTGCCGGCGTACAACGGCGCCAACGGGCAGCTCACCGCCACCCAGCCGGGGGTGTACCTGTTCCAGGTCCGGCGCGGCAGCGACTACTTCGTCGGCCGGCTGCAGGTGCACAACTCGATCGTGGCGTGGTGGTTCGGCAACGACTCCATCACCACCGCCGTGGACGACGTGGCGCACGCCCAGCCGTCGATCTACGCCAAGTTCAGCGACGATCCGACCGGTACGGATCTGATCGGCGACATCACCGGGCACGGATACGTGACACTGACGTCGGCCGGTACCAACACCTTCGTGGTCAACCCGCAGGGGCGGCTGCGCGGGCTGCGCGAGACCACCGGCACCCCCGGGACCGTGGACCTGACGGGCGCGTTCCTCAACCAGACCCAGCGGCTGCCCGTGCGGGTGGTGAACTACGCCAAGCACCGCCGCGACCTGAAGCCGGTCCAGACGCCCAACGTGGCGCACGCGGCCGAGCAGCACAACATCGTCTTCCTCGCGGAAGGGTTCCGTAAGTCCGACGAAGAGACCTTCGACAAGATCGTCACCCGCGTCGTGGACCAGATGTTCGACCAGCCCCGGCATCAGCCGTACCCGATGCTGGAGGGCAGCTTCAACATCTTCAAGGCCTTCGGCGCCTCGCAGGAGCATTGCGCCACCGTCGCTTACCGGGTCGCCGACGCGGACCAGACGACGGGGACCGGCGTGCCCATCCCGTTCATCCGCAAGGTCAGCGACGACGAGAACGTCTACACGCTGCGGGACCTGGTGGCCAAGGTCGGGCTGCCGATGCGCAACGAGAGCAGGGCCGACCTCAAGGACATCTGGGCCGGGCAGGAGCTGACCGGGTTCGATCCCCACAAGGTGGACCAACCGTTGCTGGGGGCGTGGAAGAAGCACCAGGGAACCGGAATCCTGCACGCACGCGACACCCTGTTCGGAATGCATCTGGGCTGCCGGTGGGGCGACCGCTTGTCCAAAGGCAAGGCGGCGGTGACCCCGCCCGGAAGCGACCAGCCGGGCACGCCGGGGCTGCGCGAGTTCATCGCCCGGCTATATGAGTTCTACAAGCCCGAGCAGGCGACCAGGGCGTTGACGCCCGACCCCCGCAGGCATCCTCCCGAGCGGTTCGCCGGCCGCGGCAGCACCAATCCGGGCAACCTGATCCTGCAGTACCTCGCGGGCCTGGAGTACGCGTTCGCCCCGTTCCATCACATCGGACCGGTCTGGGAGCCCGACGACGACCACTTCAAGCCCAGCCGCGGACTGGTCGCCCTCATCACCTATGACGAGGTGAACGGCGGCAGCAACGTCAACAACAACACCCTGACGGCCCTGACGACCAACAAGGGCGACGGGGTGGAGTTCGAGTACGCCGCGGGCGACAAGCGCGTGATGCGACGCAAGCCGTCGTCGGAGCCCGACGTCAACTTCACCGAGACCGTCGACACGGTCGCGCACGAGTTCGGCCACAGCTTCGGCCTGATGGACGAGTACGAGAGCTCTGGTGGAGACGACCCGAAAGCGCCCGCGACCTCAACGGACGACATCCTTGGCGACAACGTGAGCATGCTGGGGTTCCTGCGGGTCAACGCCGCGCCCGACCGGCAGATCGACGTCACCAAGGTCAAGTGGTTCGCGCTGCCCCGGATGCGCCAGTCCGCACGGCTGATCATCGACTCCGCACCGGGTCTCGGTGGCATCGAGATCATGATCGACAAGCGGTACATCGCGCCGTGGCAGAAGATCGCGGCGCAGAACCCGCCGGCCGAGGTGCACCTGCGCAACGTCCACGTCAGCCCGCAGGGCATCCAGCTGCCGCTGGCCACCGGCCCCGCCCAGATCTTGACCAACCTGAAGATCGCCCACATCGAGCCCGAGCTGGGCACCATGACGCTCGACGGCCCGGGCCTGCCGCCCGCGCCGTTCCCGACGTTCGCCGCGGGCTCGGCCGTGTACGTGCTGCTGAAGGACGCCGCCGGTCAGGTCCGCACCGTGGTCGAGCCGGCGGTGCGCAAACACCTGACCACTCCCACCCCCGCCAACAGGATGCCGCTGAACGTCGACACCGACAACCTGCATCCCAAGCACGAGGCCGATAACCCCAGGTCCATTCCGGACTTCAAAGCGCCCTGCAAGTCCTCGAAGCTGATCGGCGTCTACGAGGGCGCGCTCGACTTCGCGGGCGGCTACTACCGGCCGACCGGAGCGTGCAAGATGCGCCGCGCCGACGACGAGGACAACGACGGCGAGTTCTGCTTCGTCTGCAAGTGGCTGATCGTCAACCGGGTCGATCCGGGTTACCACAGCATCCTCGACGCGATGTTCTACCCGAAGGCGAAGAAGAATGGCTGAGCCCGGCACGTTCGACAGGCTGGTGGCCGAGCTGGGGCAGGCGCTGCTGCCGCTGCGCGAGGCGCTCGCCTCCCCGGAGGCCTTCATCGCGTTACTGCAGAAGCTGGGCTGGCGCGCCGAGGACATCCCGCAGCCGCTGCGCGACCTCGGCAGCGGGGTGGAGACCCTCTACGACGGCCTGACCAGGCTGCTCGGCGAGGGCGGCCTCAACGTCGGCGGCTCCGTGGGCGACGGCGAGGCCTCGGTGCAGATCTCTCCCGACGACGTGAGCCGGGTGCTGCGGGCCTTCCAGGAGGTGGTCAACGCGATCAGGGCGATCGCGAACGCACCCGACTCGGCCATCCCCGCTCCGCTGCGCGCGGACGGCTTCAAGGAGAAGTTCCCCGGCCAGCTCATCGACTACCTGGTCATCACCTACCTGCAGCGGTACCACCCGTCGATCGGGTTCGGGCTGCGCGCGCTGGGCGTGGTCAAGACGGGCTACGCGCCGCCTGAGGGCAATCGGCCGCCGTACATGAACGTCCGGCTCGGCCTGACGGACCTGCCCAAGACGCTGAGCGAACCCTCGCTGGTGCTCAAGAACGCCTTCGGCTGGGGCGAGGCGGACTTCGACTTCGAGGCGCTGGCCGTGCAGGTCGACAACCTGATGATGGCCATCGGCGTGGACATCGCCACCGCCGAGATCCCGACGGCGAGTGCGGCCGCCCTGCAAGGCACCGCTCCCAAGCTGACCGACCCGCCGGTGCGCGGCATCCGGGCGGTCTTCTTCGAACGGGCGCAGGCCTCGGGCCGGATGGCCGCCGAGATGAGGCTGCTGCCGGTGCCGGCGGCAGCCGGGAGCCCGCCCGGCCTGGCGCTGATCCCCGCCTTCAACGGCGCGCTGGACTTCAAGTTCCAGCTGGGCGACGACATCGCCGTCACCATCCGTACCGACCTGAACCTGCAAGGCGGGATCGGGCTGCAGGTGCGGCCGGGCCGCCCGATCGAGATCATCGTCGGCTTCGCGGGCGGCGGCTCGCCGTCGCACGCCGACGGCTCGCTGGTGGTCAAGGCCGAGCGCGGCAACGCCGACGCCGGCCCGATCGTCTTGCTGGGCTCACCTGGAGCGACCCGGCTGCAGTTTCGCAAGGCCGGCGGCACCGGCGGCATCCGGCTGTCCGACGGCGCGGCGGATGTGTTCGCCGAGTTCGAGCTGGCCGGTCTGGAGTTCGTCTTCGACCCCGGCGAGGCCGACGGCTTCATCGCCAAGATCGTGCCGGACGGCGGCTTCTCCTTCGGGGCCGACCTGACGCTCGGCGTCTCCCAGCGCACCGGCTTCTACTTCCGCGGCACCTCCAACCTGGAGATCCAGCTGCCCGTCCACCTCAACCTGGGACCCATCGACATCCAGTCGCTGACCGTCTCGGCCGCCCCCGGCGCGGACGGCCTGCCGATCAACCTCGGCGCGACGTTCAAGGCCGAGCTCGGCCCGATCAAGGCGGTCGTCGAGGAGCTCGGCCTGGCGGCGACCTTCGGCTTCGCGTCCGGCAACGACGGCAACCTCGGCCCGCTGGACGTCTCGCTGAGGTTCAAGCCGCCCAAGGGCGCGGGCCTGTCGGTGGACGCCGGGGTGGTCAGCGGCGGCGGCTACCTGTTCTTCGACCCGGCCAAGGGGGAGTACGGCGGGGCGCTGGAGCTGGAGTTCGCCGGGCTGTTCGACGTCAAGGCGATCGGGCTGATCACCACCCGGATGCCGGACGGCTCCGCGGGCTTCTCGCTGCTGCTGATCATCACCGCCGAGTTCGGCACCGGCATCCAGCTCGGCTTCGGCTTCACCCTGCTGGCGGTGGGCGGGATCGTCGGGCTGAACCGCCGGATGAACCTGCAGGCTCTGGTGGAGGGGGTACGGACCGGCTCGATCGAGTCGGTGATGTTTCCGCGCGACGTGGTGGCCAACGCGCCGCGCATCCTGTCGGACCTGCGCGCTTTCTTCCCGCCCGAGCAGGGCACGTTCCTAGTCGGGCCGATGGCCAAGATCGGCTGGGGCACCCCCACGCTGGTCTCGGTCTCGCTCGCGGTGATCATCGAGATCCCTGGCAATATCGCCATCCTCGGCGTGCTGCGCTGCGTGCTGCCCACCACCGACCTGCCGCTGCTGGTCCTGCAGGTGCAGTTCGTCGGCGCGATCGAGTTCGACAAGCAGCGCCTGTGGTTCTTCGCCCAGCTCTTCGAGTCGCGCGTGCTGTTCATGACCCTCGAAGGCGGGATGGGCCTGTTGGTAGGCTGGGGCGACAACCCCGACCTGGTCATCTCCGTCGGCGGCTTCCACCCCTCCTACAAGCCGCCGCCGCTGCCGTTCCCGGTGCCGCCCCGCATCCGGGTGGACATCCTCAACCGGCCGGGCGCCCGGATCACCGTCTCCGGCTACTTCGCGATCACCAGCAACACGGTGCAGTTCGGTGCACGCGCCGAGATGGTGCTGGGCTTCGACGACTTCGGCATCTCCGGCCACCTCAGCTTCGACGCGCTGTTCCAGTTCTCCCCGTTCCGCTTCGTCATCGCCGTCTCCGCAGGGGTCTCGCTCAAGGCGTTCGGCGTCGGCCTGTTCGGCATCGACCTGGACTTCCAGCTCGAAGGCCCGGCCCCGTTCAGGGCGCACGGCCGGGGCTCGATCTCGCTGCTGTTCTTCGAGATCTCCGCCGACTTCGACATCACCTGGGGCGAGGACCGCGACACCACGCTGCCCCCGATCGACGTGCTCCCCCTCCTGGCGGGCGAGGTCGCCAAGCCGGAAGGCTGGCAGACCCGGCTGCCGACCGGCGGCGGCAACCCGCTGGTCACACTGCGCGCGTTGCCGCCGACCGAGGACCTGGTGCTGCACCCCCTCGGATCGCTGTTCATCCGCCAGCGTGCGATCCCGCTCGCCGTACGGCTGGATCGCATCGGCGCGCAGCGGCCGCGCGACGGCAAACGGTTCACCGTCGAGCCCCTGTCGGGCAGCGGCCTCGTGCGCGCCTCCGTCACCGCCGACAAGTTCGCGATGGCCCAGTTCCAGGACATGGACGACGCGACCAAACTGTCGCGACCGGCGTACGAGGACCAGGACGCGGGGCTGGAGCTGGTGGCGGCGCAGGGCGCGATCGCCTCCGCCCGCGTCGTCAAGCGCAGCGCCCGCTACGAGCAGATCGTCATCGACAGCAGGCTGCGCCGCTCGCCGGGCACCGTACGACCGGCGACCCGCACGATCGTGCAGGCCGACGGACTGGTCCGCGAGGTCGCCCCCACCGCCGCGCCCACCAAGACGCTGACCAGCGTCAGCCCGGCCGTGTTCACCCGGCTTCTGGAGGGCAGCAGCACCAGCCGTTCGCCCCTGTCGCAGCGCGAAGCCGACCAGCGCCAGCCGTACGCCCCTGAGGAGACCGTGCAGGTCACAGGCCCGCGCTTCGTGGTCGCCTACCTGCGCAACAACGCCCAGGCCTTCCCGCCGGCCTCGCTCGGCTCGGCCACGGCGAGTTTCCGCAGCCAGGCGGCGGCCGAGGAGGCCCTCGCCGAGTGGGTCATCGCGGACCCCGCGCTCATCGGCCAGCTCCACGTCATCCCCGAATCCGAGGCGGCGGCCCTGCCCGTCACCCCGCAGTCGTGGACCTCCACCGGCTCCCTGCCCACCCCGGCCATCGCCCCGGCAGCGGTACGGCTGAGCAGCGGCAAGATCCTCGTCGCCGGCGGCCAGGACACCGCGGGCAAGCCGCTCGCCGCCGCCGCGCTCTTCGATCCCATCGCCGGGACCTGGGCCGCCACCGCGCCGCTTCCGGTCGCCCGCGACGGGCACACCCTGTGCCTGCTGCCGGACGGCCGGGCCCTCGCCGCCGGCGGCGTGACCCAGACCGCGCCCCTGGCGACCACCGAGATCTACGACCCGCTCACCGCGACCTGGAGCAGCGGCCTTCCGCCGATGCACACCGCCAGGCTCGGCCATGGCGCCACCGTGCTGCGCGACGGCAAGGTCCTGATCACCGGCGGCACCGGCGCCCGCGGCAACTCGCTCCCGTCCGCCGAGGTGTACGACCCGGCCAAACGGCGGTGGACCGAGACCGCGATGACCGACCCTCGCTCCGACCACCAAGCCGTACTGCTCGCGGACGGCCGGGTCCTGGTGGTCGGCGGCGTCCTCAAGACCGGCCGGACCAGCGCCGCGCTCGGCTATTGCGAGATCTACGACCCGGCAACCGGCACATGGACCCCGACCGGCTCGCTCGCCACACCTCGCGCGGGTCACCAGGCGACGCTGCTCGCCGACGACACCGTCTTGGTGACCGGCGGCGATGCTGCGACCGGTCCGGCGCGCGGTCCGTACAACTCCGCCGCCCTCGCCAGTGCCGAACGCTTCACCGTCGGCTCCGGCACATGGACGGCGGTCCGCGACATGCCCGGTGGGCGCACCCGGCACCGCGCCCTGCCATTGCGCTCCGGCCTGGTGCTCGTGGCGGGCGGCACCCGGTCCCCCGCCTTCGACGGCGGCTTCCGCAGTGCGCTGCTGTATGACCCGGCCGCCGGCACCTGGACCCCCGCGAGCGGCCTGGCCAACGGCCGGTGGGCGTTCGCCGTGATCGACCTGTCCGACGGCCGGGTGCTCGTGGCCGGTGGCCGGACCCGCTCGGCCGCTGCCGCCCCGCACCCCGGCACCGACATCCTCACCCCGACCGCCGAGATCTTCACGCCCTGACGACGGAGGAACCTCATGACCAGTCCCACCGTGGCGGCTACCGGACAGTGGACGAGCACCGGGGCCCTCCCCTCCGCACGCGTGTGGTCCGGCCAGCACGACGGCCCGGTCGTGCTCGCCAGCGGGAAGGTCCTGGCGGCCGGAGGAGCCGACGCAGCCGGAGCCGCGCTGGGGCAGGTGGCCGTGTACGACCCGGCCGCCAAGACGTGGACGGCCTCCACCGCGCTGCACACCGCCAGGCGGCTGCACACGGTCACCCTGCTGGGCAGCGGCAAGGTGCTGGTCACCGGCGGCATCACCGGGGCGGCGACGTTCCCGTCGGCCGGACTGGCCTCCGCCGAGGTGTTCGACCCCACGCAGGGCACCTGGACCGCGACCGGCAGCCTGAAGACCGGCCGGTGGGGGCACAGCGCGGTGCTGCTGCCCGACAAGAAGGTGCTCGTCGCGGGCGGCTGCACCGCCCGGTCCGGGCAGTCGGTCAAGGCGCTGCGCTCGGCCGAGGTCTACGACCCGGACACCGGCGCATGGACGGAGGTCACCGCGATGACCGACGCGCGCTGCGGTCACCCGGCGCTCGTGCTCAACACCGGCAAGGTGCTGGTGGTCGGCGGCAGCGCGCCCGTGTCCCGCGAGACCGACGCGGCACTGGCCTTTTGCGAGCTGTACGACCCGGCTGCGGGCACCGGCGGTACCTGGACGCCGACCGGGAGCCTGCTGGTGGCGCGCAGCGGGCACCAGGCCACGGTGCTCCCGGACGGCACCGTCCTGGCCAGTGGCGGCAGCCCTCCGGGCGCACCGGGCAACGGCACCTTCGACCCGTTCAGCAGGGCCACCGCCGAGACGTTCAACCCCGTCGCGGGCGCGTGGAGCGCGGTGCGGGACATGCCCGCCGGGCGCGGCCTGCATCGGTCGGTCTCACTGGGCGGGGGCAAGGTGCTGGTCGCCGGCGGCACCGACAGCCCGGACCACGGCGTCGGCTACGCCAGCGCGCTGATCTTCGACGCGGCCACCCGGAACTGGAGCCCGGCGGGCGGTCTGGCGGCGGGCCGGTGGGGGTTCGCCATCGTTCCGCTGACCGGCGGCAAGGCGCTGGTCGCCGGCGGGATCACCCGCGCGGGCCTTGCCGCCGCCGACTCCGGCGCCACCGAGGTCACCGCCACCAGCGAGATCTTCGGCACCGGCCCGGTGACACCGTGAGCAACGCGTACTCCTTCCTGCCGTGGCTGCGGACCGGCCTCAGCACCCGGATCACGACCGATCCGGGCACCGCCGGACGGGCCGTCATCCCGGTCAAGCTGCGGCTGACCGGGGACGGCGTGTCCGGCGGCACGATCACCCGCGACGTCGAGAAGGCCGTACAGCTGTACGGGCCGGGCGACGTGGTGGGGGTCGATCCGCGGGTGATCTCGCGGGTGGAGCCGCGTCCCTGGATCACCAACGTGGAGCCCAACTACCTGCCGCACATCGAGTTCTACGACGAGGGCCTGCCGTGGCGTTACAGCCCGGCCCCGCCCGACGGCGCCAACAAGCGGCTGCTGCCCTGGCTGGCGCTCGTCGTGCTCGCCGGAGCGGCTGAGCCCGCGGGCGACCCGGGCGCGGAGTTCACCGAGGGCGCGGTCGCCGGGCGGCCGCTGCCGTCGATCCAGGTCAAGGACCCGGCCGGGACGCTGCCGCCGCCGGGCCAGCTCGGCGCGTGGGCGCACGTGCACGTCAACGGCGAGCTGGACGGCCTGGTCGCCAGCGACGATCCCGCCGGTGCGCTCGCCGCCCTGCGCCGGGTGCTGCGCACCAACGCCGACCTGGCGTGTTCGCGGCTGATGTGCCCGCGGCGGCTCAAGCCCAACAGCGGCTACCACGCGTTCCTGGTCCCCGCGTTCGAGACGGGCCGCCTGGCCGGGCTCGGCCTGGACCCGGCCACCGCGCCCGGCGCGCTGCACTCCAGCTGGGGCCCCGACTACCCGGGCCGCCCCGAGCCCGCAACGTTGCCGTACTACCACCGCTGGTTCTTCGGCACCGGCAGCGCCGGCGACTTCGAGTACCTGGTCCGGCTGCTGGAGCCCCGGCCCGCCGACCCGGCCATCGGCCGCCGCGACCTCGACGTGCACAACTCGGCCGGGACCGGGCTGCCGCCCATCACCAGCCCGGCGGAGCTGCACGGCGTGCTCAAGCTGGGCGGCGCACTCCAGTCGCCCAACCGGCCCAAGGGCGACGTCTACGACAAGTGGGACGAGCCGTACCCGCACCTGTTCCAGAAGGCCCTCGCCGGACTGATCAACCTGGCCGACTCCTACCTCGACCAGACCCCGGCCGCCGCACACGCCGCCTACGGGGTGCAGGACGTGGCGGGCGAGGTCGATCCGATCATCACCCCGCCGCTGTACGGGCGCTGGCACGCCCCCGCGAACCGGCTGCTGACCAAGCGCGACGGCAGCCCGATCACGCCCGACCGCAACTGGGTGCACCGGCTCAACCTGGACCCGCGCTTCCGCGTCGCCGCCCACCTGGGCACCCGCGTCGTCCAGGAGCGGCAGGAGGAGTTCATGGTCGCCGCCTGGGCACAGGCCGGCGACGTGCTGGCGGCCAACGCCAAGATCCGCGCCGCCCAGCTCGCCCGCGAGATCGGGACCGTACTGCAGGCCAAGCATGTGGAGCCCGCCGCCGCACCGATCACGCCGGCCGACGAGCCGGTGCCGTCCGGCAAGGCCCTCGTACTCACCGCTCCCGCCAACTCGCGGGTGACCACGCGTGATCGGGCCCTGCGCGGGGCGGTGGCGGCCGAGGGCGAGCGGGTCGCGGTCGGGTTCCACGTGGCGCGCAGCCGCGTGACGGCCGCGCCGCTGTCCCCGACGATGCGGCGGATGCTGCGGCCGGGGCGGCTGATCCGCGACCTGCCGTTCAGCGAGACCAAGCCGCCCGACGCGCTGATCCCGCGGATGGACGACCCGGACGACCCCGTGACGGCGGCCTCCGCCAAGGAGACTCCCGACGCGGTGGTGACACCCAAGCAGCTGCACGATGTCCTGCACCCAGCACCACCGCCGATCGGGCTCACGGCCGCCACCGAGGCCGGCCCAGCCGATCCGATCGACCGGCTTCCGCACAGCGCCAACTTCCGGATCACCTTGCCCGGCGACACGTTCGTCCCCTCCGAAGGCGGCGACGACAGCGAGGAGGCCAAGCGGTTCAAGGGCGGGCTACGCGACATCTACCGGGGCTGGCAGGCGGCGGGCGGTGGCCAGACCGAGGGCGGCGACGACCCGCTGAACGTCCGCGCCACCACCGACGCGATGATGATCGGCCTGCGCGCCGAGAGGACCGTGCCCACCAGCCTGCTGACGTTGGTCAGCCTGCCCGAACGGCTGCAGCCGTTCGCCGAGCGGTTCATCGAGGCGATGGCCTATCCCGTCATCGACCTGCCGATGTACAAGGCGCTGCTGGACCTGTCGGTGGACCACTTCGCCCCCAACCTCGGGCTGATCCCGCAGAACACGGTGACGCTGCTGGAGACCAACCAGGAGTTCATCGAGTCGTACCTCGTCGGGCTCAACCACGAGATGGCCCGCGAGCTGCTCTGGCGCGAGTACCCCACCGACCAGCGCGGCTCGCCTTTCCGGCAGTTCTGGGACACGCGCGGGGGCGCGAAGCAGTACGACATCCAGCCGCTGCACACCTGGCCCAAGGCCGCCGAACTCGGTGAGAACGACGCGCGGGAGACCGGCGGACAGGCGGACGACCTCGTGCTGGTCATCCGCGGCGACCTGCTGAAGAAGTACCCGAACGCCGCCATCTACGCGCACCGCGCCCGCTGGCAGCCCGAGTCGGGACCGCCGGACCCGGCCCAGGAACGGGTCCCGGTCGAGCTCGCCGACCCGGCGCACCCGACGCTGGAGGAGATCAGGCTCCCGCTGTACGAGGCCAAGGTGGACCCCGACCTGACGCTGCTCGGCTTCGACCTGACGGCGGCCGAGGCCAAGGGCAACTTCGCCACCGGCGCGGCGGGCTGGTTCTTCGTGATCCAGGAACGTCCCGGCGACCCCAGGTTCGGCGCGGACGAGGGCCCGCCCACCCCGGTCGAGGTGTGGAACGACCTGACGTGGGCCGACGTGGATCCGGGTGGGACCGGGTTCATCCGGCTCGACGCGAGCACCGTGCAGGTCCCGCTCAAGGACTTCGACGACCCCGCCGCCGACGCCGAGAAGAACGACCAGCACCTGGAGGACGCGTTCCTGCCCGTCTGGCACGGCGGGCTGAGCTCGGCCGACGTGGCCTACATGCTGTTCCAGGCGCCGGTGCTGATGGCCGTCCACGCTCAGGAGATGCTGCTGTGACCGCGCTCAGCGACGACTTCCCGGTACTGCTCGGCCCGGTCCGGGTGGAGACCCGGTTCACCGCCACCGAGCTGCTGGTACGGATCTTCCCGGACGAGTGGTGCACCGATAAGTTCGAGCCCAAGCCGACCCGCGCCGAGATCACCGCGGTGGACGCGTACTGGACGGCGCACTGGCGGACCGGCGGGAACGCGGTGGCCGAGCAGGCGGCCTGGCAGGAGCTGGTCGCTCGGGTGCCCGGCGGCCGGGCCAGCTGGCTGCTGCAGACCCGTACCCCCGTCAACCCCGCCGATCGGCCCGCGACGGTGCCGGAGGGCGCGACCGTGCTGGTGGTCGTGACCGGCCAGGCCGTACCGGCCGCCGACCGGCAACCGACCGTCACGTACTGGACGGCGGTGTGGCGCGCGCACGGCGACCGGGCCACGCTGCGCGCGGCCGACACCGCGCTGCGCGCCGACGTCGGTGCCGGCCGTGCGGACACGATCCGGTCCCGGCGCCCGGTGGGCATCGACGCCGCGCCCACCGCTGTCGGTGACGCGGTGATGGTCGCGTTCCTCGTGCTGCCGCCACCGGCCGCGGGAAGCCTGGCCGAGCAGTCGTGGACCCAGGCGGCGAAGGCCAGGCTCCTGCCGGACCGCTTCACCGTGCTCGGATATGTGGGCGGCGAGCGGGTACTGACAGCGACCGGCGAGGCGGTGCCCGACGCACTCGCGGTCAGCCCCGACCCCGAGGCCGACACCGACAAGCAGCTCAAGGTGGACGAGCAGACCGGCGCGCTGCGGGTGCCCGACGAGCTCCAGTGGCTGACCGACTTCGGGCGGGCGGTGACGCTCGGCATGGGCCTGCGCATCCCGCTCACCCCGCAGATCCGCAACGGCCTGGACCGGCTAGTGGTGTTCGGGCTGCGGGAGCGCTCCGGCCCCGAGCAGACGGCCGTCCAACTGGCCGACCTCATCACCCGGCAGCTGCGCAGCCCGTCCGGGTACGGGCTGCTGCCGCAGGGCACCCCAACCAACAACAGCGAGGCCGCCCCCGCCGGGCAGGACCGCCGCGCCGAAGCCGAGGCCGCGCTACGCACCGCGTTCGGGTTCGCGGCGGCGGACGCGCCTGACGACTGGCGGACCCGGACCGACGGGCAGTGGCTGGCCGACCTGCTGGGCATCGACCCCGCCGTGCTGACCGGCATGCCCAACGCCGACGGCACCGACCAGCGTGACGCCCGCGCGGCCAACATCGCCCTGTGGCCCGCGACCTGGGGCGCCTACCTGCGCGGCATGATGCATCCGATCCTGTCCGAGCAGGCGGTCGACCAGACGCGCGAGTTCTTCGTGCGGTACGTGTCGGGGCGCGGCCCGGCCCCGGCGGTCAAGATCGGGCGGCAGCCGTACGGCATCCTGCCCACCACCGCCTTCTCCAAGATGACCTTCCCGGAAAGCGCGACGCACCGCCGCGCGCTGCACAAGCTGCTCAGCGTGGCGGCGGAGGACTGGCAGAAGGCCGCCGCGAAGGTCAGCTACCTGGGCAAGGGCGGGGACCCGCACCAGCTGCTGCTGGACATCCTGGCGCTGCATCCGACGTCGGCGGAGTTCTACCAGCGGTACGCGCAGAGCGTCGAGGACATCTTCAACCGGGAGAACCTCAACAGCGGCGGCCCGCGCGTCATCCCCGCGCTGGACCAGCTCAACATGCCGCAGCCGATCCGTGCCCTGCTCAACCGCCTCGGCTACGCCATCCCGCCTGGAGCCGACCCGGAGGTGATCCGGCGGCTGTTCGTGGGCGACCAGTACCAGCTGCTCGGGCCGCTGGTCGATGACCGGCCGCTGTCGGAGACCGGCCACATCCGCGCGTACCTTCCCGACGGCGGCAACTACCTGCACTGGCTCGCCCAGCACGCCGAGCACGACCTGGAGACCATCCGGCTCGAACTGGGCTTCAAAGGCGACAAGCCGCCTGCGGCGCTGCTGTATCTGCTGGCGCGGCACGCGGTCCTGCTCGCCTGGGAGGACGCCGCCCGCCGCCTGGCCGCCGCAGCCGGGAGCACGGTGCCACCCGCGCGCGATCCGCTGTTCGTCCACGTACGGCCCAACCGGCCCGGCGCACCCCCAGTGGGCAGCGAGAGCCGGTTCCGCCGGCTGTACTCGCCGGACCGGGCCATCACCGGCAGCCCGGACCGGCTGGTGGCGAGCTTCATCCCCGAGGTCATCAGGCAGAGCCCGGCCACCGCGCAGCTCGCCGAACAGATCGACGCGCTGAAACACCTGGCCGGGCTGCCGACCGCCCGGCTGGAACGGGTGCTGACCGAGCACCTGGACTGCGCGACCTACCGGCTCGACGCTTGGCGCTTGGGTCTGGTCAACGAGCGGCTCGCGGAGCTGCGGTACGGGTCGTCCGGCACGGGACCGGCCCGGCGCGGCATCCACCTCGGTGCGTACGGCTGGCTGGAGGACGTACGGCCCAAGCCGCGCCCCGGCATGACGCAGGTCGAGCTGACCGGCGACCTCGGGCAGCTGTTCAACCCGCCGGGCGCGCAGCCGCTGATGCACGACAAGGCCAACGGCGGTCACATCCACGCTCCCTCGCCCGCGCAGGCCACCACCGCCGCGGTCCTCCGCGCCGGATACATCGCCAACGCCAGTCCCGCCGACCGGCACATGTTCGCCGTCAACCTGAGTTCCGAACGGGTCCGGGTGGCACTGACCCTGCTGGACGGGCTGCGGCAGGGACAGTCGCTGGGCGCCCTGCTCGGCTACCGGCTCGAACGGGCCCTGCACGACCGGTATCCGGACACCGAGCTGGACTCGTTCATCACCGCGCTGCGCGGGGCCTTCCCGCTGCGGGCCGGGCGGATCGAGGAGACCAAGCCGCCCCCGGGCACCGCCGTCGAGCTGGTCGAGGCCCGCAACGTCATCGACGGCCTCGAACTCGTGCGGCGGGTGACCCAGGTGCCCGGCGCGGACGTCTACCCGTTCGGCGCCCAGGGGCTCCCGGCCCCCGACACCAACCAGCGCAAGGCCATCAACGAGGAGGTGCACCGGCTCCTCGACACCCACGACGCGCTGGCCGACCTGGCGGTGGCCGAGAGCACGCACCAGGCGCTCGCAGGCAATCCCGAGCGGGCGACGACGACCCTCGACGCCTACGCGAAGGAAGGCGTCGCACCCGAACCCGAGGTGGTCCGGACACCGCGCAGCGGCACCACCTTGACCCACCGGATGGCTCTGCAGCTGACGCCGGGCATCCGGCCGGGCCACAGCGCCCCGTCCGTACAAGGCGAAGGCCCGCGCGCCAAGGCCGAGCCCGCCGTGGACGACTGGCTGCCCACGCTGCTGCCCGACCAGCGGGACGTGGCCGCGCTGGTGACCTGGACCGACCCGGTCAACGGGGTGGCCCGCAGCAGCGTGGTCACCCAGCGGGACCTGCGGCTGCGGCCGATCGACCTGCTGTGGGCGGTACGGCCCGCGAGCGAGGCGTCGATGACCGATCTGGACGACCGGATCATCGGCGTGGTCGCCACCCGCGACCAGCCACGTCCGGACGCGCGGCTGGTGATCGAGCACACCAAGCGCATCACCGGCAAGGTGACGTTCTTCGAGCTGTCGCCACTGATCGCCGCTCTGCGGTCGCTGCTGACCACGTCCCGGCCGGTGCGGCCCACCGACCTGATCCCGGCCGCTGGTGACACCCCGATCGACCGCTCCGCCGACGCGGCCGTGACGCTGCCCCGCGAACGGCTGGTGGCGGTGCGGGACGCGCTGGTGGCGCTGCGCACGGCCGTCACCGGCTACCTGAACGACCTCGGGCCGCTGTTCGCCGAGCCGTCTGCGCCGGTCCGGCGCAGCGAGGTGATCAGCGGCATCGACACGTTCCTGCGCCGGTACGGGGATCTGATCGCGACGGCGGGCGGGTTCGGCATGGTGCGCAGCGGCTGGGGCGAGGCCGCCGGGTGGCGGCGGGACCGCTACACCGAGGTGCTCGCGGCCGTCGACGAGGTCGCCGACCGGATGGCCAAGGCGCTGGCCGACGCCAACGCGCTCATCGCCGCTTACGACGCGCTCCCTGCGGCCACCGCGACCCCGGAGCGGTTCCGGCTGCTGGAGCAGATCGAGCGGCTGCTGACCACCACGCCGACCACGCCGCGCCCGAACACGCCCCAGCAGCTGCGCTCGATCATCAACAACCGGCGGCAGGCGTTCCAGAACAGGCTGCAGGATCTGCGCGAGGTCGCCGGCACCGGCCAGAAGACGCTGGGCGGGCTGCTGGCCGAGGTCGCCGCGCTGCTGCCGCTGACCGGCTTGGACCCGGCCGGGCTGACGCTGACCCCGTACGAGGACCTGGTCGTCGCGTACGGGAAGGAACTGCTGGACCGGGCACGGGCGCTGCAAGCCGAGATCGCCGAGCGGCTGACCGCCGCCGACGCGGCGCTGACCGAGCACGACACGGCGGTGACCGGGCCCGACCGGGTGGAGGCCGCGCTCGACGCCCTCAAGTCGCTGCTCGGCGAGGATGCTCTGGCCGTACCGGAGTACACCCCGTCGGCCGCGCTCGCTTCGGACTGGAAGAAGGCCCGCGACGACAGCGGCGGCCTGGTCGAGCACCTGGAGGACGCGGGGCGCGACTTTCCGGTGGACGACTGGCTGCACGGCATCGCCCGGGTCAGGGAGAAGCCGCGGCTGTGGGAGCAGGTGGCGATCCTGAGCGACGCGCTGCGCGGTGACGGGGGACTGCTCGGCCATCTGCCCGGCTTCGAGGAGCCGCAGCTGGTGCCGATCCAGCTGCCGTACCGGACCGACGACCACTGGCTGGCCATGGAGTTCGCGCCGGGCACGACGCTGGATGAGGACCGGCTGCTGTTCACCGCGCACTACGCCACCAAGCCCACACCGCCGACCGATGCCTTCTGCGGCCTGCTGCTGGACGAGTGGACCGAGGTCATCCCGGCGCAGAAGGAGACGACCGGGATCGCGCTGCACTATGACAAGCCCGACTCCGAACCGCCGCAGGCCATGCTGCTGGTCACCCCGCCCACTCGTACCGGGACGTGGAACGCCGACGACCTGGTGGCGGCGCTGCACGAGACGTACGACCTGATGAAGGCCCGCGCCGTCGAGCCCGCGCACCTGGACGAGACCGCCTACGCCCACCTGCTGCCCGCCACGCTGGTGTCGGCCGCCAGCAAGCCGATCACCATCAGCACCGACTTCGCGACCAACAACCTGCGCGGGAAGAACCCATGACAGAGCGCATCGAGAACCTGCCGAAGGCCCTGGCGGAGCGGGAGCACCCGACCGTCGGCCTGTGGAACCGGCTGGAGGGACGTCCCCGCACGGCGGACTTCGAACGGGCCTTGCGCGTGGAGGTGCGGGACGCGCTGTGGCTGCTCACCCGGCAGTGGCAGCTCGGCGAGTTCCGCGGCTCCGACGCCGGGACGCCGGTCACCGCCATGTACTCGGTGGGGATGGCGGTTCCGAGCCGGTTCCAGTCCGCGTTGGGCGGCTCGGCTGAGAACCTGCCCGCTGACCGTCCGTTGGAGGACATCGCTGAACGCCAGGCGCTGCCGTTCGCCTTCGGGCCGGAGCGGATCTCGTACGATCTGCGCCTTGCCATCGGCCGCCGCTGGCTCAAGCTGATGAGCCTGCACCCGCCCATCCGCCACCATCGGCAGGACTTCGTCGAGCTGTATCCCATCGCACTGCCGTCCCCGGCCAGCGACGCCGACACCCCGCGGGTGGCCCACCCCGAGGTCTGGTCCACGCTGCAGGCCGTCGCCGGCCGCCGGATGGACGGGTACGAGCTGTACCTTCACATCAGGGCGGGACATGAGGCCGCCGACGGCATCGACCATGTCGCGCCACCGCACCGCACGCTGATCAACGAGCTGGGCACCCGGCTGGTCGGCTGGTTCGACGGCCTGATCGATCAGCCCGCCGGCGACGCCACCTGGGATCCGCGCCGCCTGGAGCACCGGTTCTCGGTCGCCGCGGGGCAGCCGGGGGGCGCGGAGAAGGTGCTGACCGCGCAGGAGTACCCGGGCGGCGAGCTCGACTGGCATGCCTTCTCCATCGACCCCGGAACCCAGGTGGGCGGGGCCGCCGCACCGCCCGCCCCGGTCAACCGCACGGTGTTCCCGGCCCCGGTGCGCTACTCCGGCATGCCGCTGCCGCGCTGGTGGGCGGTGGAGGACGGCAAGACCAACTTCGCCGCCGTCCGCCCGGACCGCACCGACATGGCCCGCCTGGTCGTCCTGGAGTTCGCCCTCGTCTACAGCAACGACTGGTTCCACCTGCCGTGCGACCTGCCCACCGGGACGCTGGCCTCGCTGCGCGGCCTGGCCGTCACCGACGTCTTCGGCCAGCGCCTGTGGATCACGCCCGCCGGGGCAGGGGCCGACAACGACTGGCAGCGCTGGTCCATGTTCACCCTGGACACCATCGGCTCAGACGCCGTCCCCGCCGACACAGGCCTGTTCCTCTCCCCCACCGTCCCCAAGGTCGCTGACGGACCCGTCCTGGAAGAGGTCGACCTCATCCGCGACGAGAACGCCAACATGGTCTGGGGCATCGAGCAGACCGTACGGCTGCCCACCGGCCCGGGCCGCAGCGGCAGGGAGGTCGCCGCCGAGATCCTCGCCCAGCGCCGCCGCCT
Organism: Streptomyces sp. NPDC003011; assembly: GCF_053591515.1. Taxonomy (NCBI): domain Bacteria; kingdom Bacillati; phylum Actinomycetota; class Actinomycetes; order Kitasatosporales; family Streptomycetaceae; genus Streptomyces; species Streptomyces sp. NPDC003011. The sequence continues at coordinate 13,059 of NZ_JBSFTY010000066.1, read as the reverse complement.
GTTCCCGCCCACGCCCCCCACCGCCCCGCTGGCCCCCATCGCCTACCTGGCCATGACCTCGGTCCCCGGCCACTGGATCCCGTTCATCCCCGTGCACGTCCCCGGCGACAGCCGCAAGATCCAGCTCCAGCGCGCCGCCATGCCCAGCGAGATCGACACCACGCCCGTCCGCCCCCGCACCACGATCCTCCGCGAGGGCCTGGACGCCGCTCCGCAACGCTCGTACTTCCTCAACGAAGAGGAGGTCCCGCAGACCGGCACCAAGGTCACCGTCGCCTACAACCGCACCCGCTGGGGCAACGGCCGCGTCGCCGTCTGGCTCAGCGCCCGCCGCGGCACCGGCCGCGGCGAAGGCTCCAGCGGCCTAACCTTCGACCTCCCCGCCGACACCGAACCCCTCTCCTGACCGGACCCGCGGCAGCTCCCGGCTCCTCGGACCCTCCTGGTTCACCGCTCTCACCTCTCTCACCGAGTCCGGCGAAGAGCTGACCGACTACATCTTTGGACAAGCACTCGAGACCCAGGGCCTGTCCGGCATCCCCGCAGCGCTGTACACCTTGCCCCTGCGCCGCCCCGCTGGCAGTTGAAAGAAGCGGCAACCCGTACGCGAAGCCCCACCCAGCGGTCTCGGTGCCACCCGCTCGCGCCGCGACGAGCCGGCGCCTCCTACCAGCGCGGGCTACATCGTGATGGCCGATCCGGAGGGAAACGAGTTGTGCATGGACTGAACGACGGGGAACTTCACCCCGGTGAGGTCTTCGGAGACGGCCCACAGCCGCTGCTGGACGGCTGCCTCGTACGACTGCGGGCTGGAGGTGACCAGCCGGGGGTGGCCCTTGACCTCGTTGCGTCCGCCGGGACCGTAGTACTGGCCGCCGAGCGCGGCGGGGTCGGTGGCGGCGCGCAGGGTCGGCAGCGCGCCCATCGCCGGCGTCTGGGTGATCAGCGGCGCGAGCCAGGTGAGCGGAAGGCGGAGGGCCGCGGGAGTGTTGCGGGCCAGCTCGGTGCTGGACATGCCGGGGTGTGCGGCCACCGCGACGGTGGTGCCGTGCGTGGCGAGCCGGCGCTGCAGCTCGTAGGTGAACATCAGGTTGGCCAGCTTGGACTGACCATAGGCGGCTGCCCGGCTGTACGACCGCTCCCACTGCAGGTCGTCGAAGTGGATCGCGGCCCGGATGCGGTGGCCGGTGCTGCTGACCGTCACCACGCGCGAGCCGGGCACCGGCAGCATCAGGTCCAGCAGCAGCCCGGTGAGCGCGAAGTGGCCGAGGTGGTTGGTGCCGAACTGCATCTCGAAGCCGTCCCGGGTGGTCTGCTTCGGGGTGTACATCACGCCGGCGTTGTTGATCAGCAGGTCGATCCGTTCGAAACGGGACCGCAGCGCCGCCGCCGCGGTCCGGACGGAGTCGAGCGAGGTCAGGTCCAGCGCCTGCACGGTCACGTCGCCGGTCATGCGGGCCGCGGCCTGCTCGCCCTTCTCGACGTTGCGCACGGCGAGCACCACGGACGCCCCGCGCTCGGCGAGCGCCTTGGCGGTCTCGTACCCCAGGCCGGTGTTTGCGCCGGTCACCACAGCCACCCGCCCGCGCTGGTCCGGAATGTTCGCCGTCGTCCACTTCTCGCTCATGCCAGGCTCCCAAGTTAACGTACCGAAGGTATCTTGTGCCGACGACGTTAAAGTACTTTCGGTACTCTGTCAACGTACCGTCGGTACCTAAGTTAGGCTGGTGATCGTGACTTTCCAGCGGGCACGAACCGAAGAGCAGCGGGAGATCCGCCGACGGGCGATCCTCGACACGGCGTCGGCGATGCTCGACGAGATGCCTGTGGCCGCGGTCACCCTGAACGAGCTCAGCCGCCGGGTAGGCCTGGCGAAGCCGAACGTGCTGCGCTACTTCGAGTCTCGTGAGGCGGTGCTGCTGGAACTGCTGGACCGCCTCCTGCAGGAGTGGCTGACTGAACTGGCAGGAGAGTTGGCGGCCGGCATCGACGAAAATCTGCCCATGGCCGAGCGAGCGGCAGCGGTGGCCGAGAGCCTCAGCCGCTCGCTCTCCGGCCGAGTGGTGTTGTGCGACCTTTTCGGTGCACAGGGCAGCGTCCTGGAACACAACGTCTCCGTCGAGGTCGTCGCACGCTACAAGCGCGCCTCCCTGGACCGCCTGACAACCATGACCGCCCTGCTCCTGAAGTACCTGCCGGAGCTGGGCGAGAACGCGACGCTGTTCAGCCTGCAGACCATGGTCATGGCCGGCGCGCTGTCGGCGTACAGCACACCCCCACCCAGTCTGCGGGCGGCCTACCAGGCCGAGCCCGACCTGGCCCGCTTCCACCTGGAGCTGAAGGACTACTTGAAGCTGGCCCTGACCGCAACCCTCCTGGGCGTGCTCCCCCGTAGCTGACGTCGTGCGTCGCACTAGACACGCCAAAATCTCTGTACTTCTCGCGCTCGGACGTCGGAGGGGCCGGGGTGCCAAGCTCGGGCCGCTGGCCCTGACCACTTCGGACTCCGCGGCACCGCTCTTCCTCGGCCCCGGTGACGGCTGAGCCGTCACGCCGGCGGCAGCGCCCGGCGGACCTGGTCGACCGAGGTGTGCAGAGCCGCGGCGAGCGCGGCCGTCTCAGGCGCTCGCCGCCCGCCTATCCTGCTCGACGGCGGCGGAGGCTGCGGCTGATGCCCAGCACGGCAGCGACGTCGTCCTGGGGCAGCCCCAGTCGCGCGCAGCGTGACCGGTGTCCCGGGCGCCAGCAGCCGCAGCACGTCGACGCCGAGCACTGCCACTGCACCGCCTTCGCCCGCGGCCTGGTCCGGCCGGACTCGTAGCAGGACACCCGCACCACCAGCGTGCGGATCTGCCGGGCGGCGTCGAGGACCGACGCCGGCCCATCGGTGCGGGCCTGCGCGAGGCGCTCGGCCAGCTCGACCTGGCTCCAGTCACGGGTCTGGCGACAGGCCGCGAGCCGGGTGCCGTCGAACGCGTCGCAGACGACGGGGGTGAGTCCTTGGGCCCTTCAGCCCTTGAGTCCGTAAAAGCGCATCGGGGAGTTGGGCCGGAAACCGATGCGCGGGTACACCGGTGCCCCGGCGACGGTCGCATGCAGGGTGGCGCGGGTCAGCCCGGTGGCGCGGGCGCCTTCGTACAGCGCCTTGCGCGTCACCGCCTCGCCGTAGCCCCGGCGCTGGTGTCCGGGGTCGGTGGCGACGAGTACGACGAAGAGCCGGCCCTCCGCCTCGACCGTGGCGGCGCAGGCGACCGGCGCGCCGTCCCGCAGGGCCAGGTACGCGTACACCTCCTCCTTCCACAGCGTGGAATCGGCCAGACCGTCGCGGCCGTCCTCCTGGGGGAAGCCGTAGGCCCGGCAGTTGATGTCGGCGTAGGCCAGCAGCTGTTCGTCGGTGGTGACCCGCTCGAACGTCAGCTCCGGATGGTGGGGCTCGGGGATGGGCAGCAGGTCGCCGGCCATGCCGGTGCCGGGGAAGGCGTGGACCAGGCCGGCGCGCTCCGCCGCCTCCGTCAGCGCCGCGCGTGCGTCGTCCGCGAGCAGGTCCTCGAACAGCCACAGGAAACCTGGCTGGGCCTTGGACCGCATGATGTCCGCCGCCTGTGCCAGACGCTTTTCCAGAAGTACGGCGTCGGCCCCGGTCTCGGTCAGGGTGATCGCGTTCCAGAAGGCGAAGCGGCAGTCGGCCCAGCGGACGGCGACGCCTGGCAGATCCCGTACGTCCGCCTGCTCGTCCCGGTCGAGCACCATGGCGCGCCAGACCGTGGAGAGCTGTGCCACGGATTCGACCGCAGCCTCGAGATTCGTCACGGCAACCCCTCACCCTTGTCGTGTGTGCGAAACGGCCTACGGGGGTGCAACGCTCCCGCCCGCCCGAGGGCTCAGACACGGCGGCACATCGCGTCGCTTTCCGGACAGGCAGCCCCGGGCCTCCGCCCGCTCCCGCCTCCACTGCGGATCCCGGCGAAAGCCGGGGGACCGCCACCCCTGCCACCACGCCGAGACGGCTCGCCCACTCGAAGAGCATGATCCGCCTCGCAATGATCTCCAACCTGGCGAAACGGGCAACCGGCGAAACGCCCATGACCTGGCTCAATCCATGAACTATCCCTCAATTGAGCGGGGAGGTCCTCTGACATCGGACGGGGACCGATTGCCAATGAAGTCGGACCAGCTCCTGCTGGATATTGGCGCCTTCATGTGGAGATATAGCGGGGCGAGTGGTTGATGCTCGGAGGCGGAGGCGGGTTTCGCTGCTGTCGTAGGGTCGGTGGTCGAGGACTGGGCGTTGGGACCGGTTCCGTCGCGGAAGAGCAGGAGCTGAGCGATGGCAGGTGCGCCTGAGGCTTCGCCAGGCGAGTTGCGGCTGAGGCGGGTACCGCCGGCCGGGGTGGAGGCGGCGCGGATGGAGGCGGTGCGCCGCTACGACATCCTCGACACCCCGCCCGACGGGGCGTTCGACCGGGTCGCGGCGATGGCCGCCCGCCTGTTCGATGTCCCTGTGGCCAGCGTGACGATCGTCGATGCCGACCGGATCTGGTTCAAGGCCATTCACGGCCTGGAAGGGGTCGCGGAGATTGGCCGGGACCCGGGACTGTGCGGGTCGGCGATCCTACGCGATGACACGCTGGTGATCCCCGACACCCTTACCGATCCGACCGCCTGCACCAATCCGCTGGTCACCGGTCCTCTGGGGGTGCGGTTCTACGCGGCGGCGCCGATCATCACCGCCGACGGCCACCGGCTGGGCACGGTCAACATTCTGGACACCAGACCGCGTCTGATCACCGAGGCCGACACCGAAACCCTGGCCGACCTGGCCGCGGTGGTTCTGGACGCCATGGAGCTGCGACTTTCGGGCCTGCGGCTGCTACGCGAGGAGCAGGAGCGCCGCAGGGGGGAGGAGGAGGCGCGGACGCGGGCCGAGCGGGACGCGGAGGCGATCACCGCGTTCGCCACCACCCTCCAGCGCACCCTGCTGCCTCCCGCGCTGCCGTCGGTTCCGGGGCTGGAGCTGGCCTGCCACTATCAGACCGACTCGCCCCGCGATGTCGGCGGTGACTTCTACGACGTCTTCTCCCTGGGCGGACAGCGGTGGGCGTTCTTCCTCGGGGACGTGTGCGGCAAGGGCGCCGAAGCCGCCGCCGTGACCTCGCTGACCCGCTACACCCTGCGCGCAGCCGCCCAGCATCACGACGATCCCACTGAAGTCCTCGACGCCCTCAACAGCGCCCTGCTCCTCGATCCCTCGATGGGCAGCCGGTTCTGCACTTGTGTCTTCGGCACCCTGCAGCCCGCTCCGGGCGGCGGTTTCACCGTGAGCGTGGCCACGGGCGGTCATCCCCCCGCCTTCCACATACAGCACGGGGATGACGGCGCGATGGTGGTGAACGGGGTACGCCCCAGGGGCGGCATGCTCGTGGGCGCACTGGAGGGCGCCCGGTTCGCCTCCCACACCTTCCACCTCGCCCCGGGCCAGGGCCTGCTGCTCTACACCGACGGGCTCACCGAGGGCCGCCTGCCGGACGGGACCATGTTGGGTGAGGAAGGCGTGGCCGCCTTCCTCACCACCCGCACCACCCCGGACGCCGGCCGCCTGATCGAGGACACCATCGCCCTCATCACCGACCTGCCCACCGGTCCCGGAGACGACGTCGCCCTGCTCGCGCTGTCCGTACCCCTGGCACCGGCCACTGAACAGACGGCCGCCGTATCCACGGCCCGTAGCCTGGTCACGCCCGTCGCCGGCGCCGCCCGCGCCGACCAGGAGTACTGACCGTGATCGACGACCTCACCCTCACCACCACCCACACCGACAGACACCTGGCGGCCCTCTGCGTCGGCGGAGAGATCGACACACAGACCGCTCCCGCCTTGCGCGAAGAAGCACTGGACGTCATCGCCCAAGGACATCCGCACCTGATCCTGGACCTGACCGGGATCACCTTCTGCGACTCCTCCGGCTTCAACGCCCTGATCGGCATCATGCGCTGCGCGATGGCCGCAAACGGCTCGCTGACCCTGGCCGCGGTCCCCGACCGCCTGTCCCGAATGCTCGATCTCACCGGCCTGAGCACGCTCATGCCGTCCTACCCCAGCATCGGGGCCGCGATGAACGCCCGCCTCCCTGCCACGTCCGAGTCCGCCTGACCCGGCCAATCCAGCCGCCCGGTCCAACTGAATGCTGCGCTACGAGCGGGCGCGGGCGAGGGACGCGGCGAGGTCATCGGCGGCTTCGGTATCGGCAACTGCGCGGGCGGCGAACAACAGCTGACCGATGCCGACGCCCGGGACCAGGCGGGCGAGTGCGGCGAGCAGCGCGGCGTGCATGAGCACCGGCGCGGGCAGAAGGACGGCGGCCTGGCGGGCGACCGGGTCGCGGTAGTGCCCGAGGTTCGCGGCCAGGGCACGGGCGAGCCAGGCGCCGGCGTCGGCCTGGACGTACGACCCGGCGCGGCGGGTGAGTCCGTCCCGGACGGCTTCGTCGCCTTCGCGTGGCTCGGTCTGCTCCAGCGTGCCCCGCTCGCGCAGCGCCTGGAGCTCGTCGGCGCGGGCCGTGATCCGGGCGGCTTCACGCAGCTCGGCTTCCGGGCGACGGCGGCGACCGCGGCTTCGGCTTCGGCTTCGGCTTCGGCAGTGAGCTCAGCAAGGCCTCCCTCGACTGATGCCCGCAGCCGATCTCTTGAAGTCGATCATTCAGGTGGCACGGCTGCTACTGATCCTTGGCGGAGGAGCGTCGCACCTCGAAGTGGAAGCATCCGTATTCCAGTGCCCTGACGTGTACAAGCACCACGTCCGGATCGTTGAACGCATCATCGAAGGCTGCGTCGAAGCCAGTCGTGGCGTCGGCCGGAATCTCCAGAAGACGGCCGCCTGCGATATGGCCCCGGGCGTCATAGCGGCGCACGGTACGCAGGGCTCCCGGCCGAGCGAAGGGATAGTTCTCGCCGGGAGTGAACCCGCCGCAGTCGTCGGCATGGATGAAGACGGGGCCCTGTTCGTCATACGCGCCCGGATCCGCACCCGTAGTGGCGGCCCAGCGACGCAACGGGGCGTACGAAACAAGGGCGATCCGCTCGCCGAGCGTGATGGGACGCAGGCAGCAGCGCAGCGGAGAGCCCACGTCTTCGCCGGTCGCGATGTACGGGGCGCAGGGACGGCCCGCGTCGTCGAGAACCCGCAGTTCCTCCAGGACGGCTGCGTCAACGGGGAGCACGGTGTATCTGGTCATGTGCCCATGCTGAATCGACGCACGGGCGGTTGCTGGCAGGAAACGGACGTCACGTTGGTGCGCGCCCACGCAGAAGACCGGCTGGAAAGGTCACACCCGCCGAACGCAGGCCGCCTACGATCGCCGACCCCTTGGAAATGATCGTCTAGTGGGGACGGCATCCGCTGCCGACCCCGCCAGGATCGTCGGGCGGGGCGATGCGTGCGGTGACGCGTTTGCCGATCGGCTCCTGGCAGACCTCGTAGCTCTTGACGAGGGCCACGCGGATATCCGCCGGGCCGGGTCTGCCGGTCTGCGGTGCTCTATTCGTCGATGTCCTGGTCAGGACATCGACCGATGGCGCGTCTGACGAAGGTGCGGGTCTCCGGCGGTGAGGCCGGGACCGGACCGGAAGCTCAGCGCGCGCGGTCGCCGGCCGGCATGGGGGAAGGAATCTCAGCGGCCCAGGCCAGCAGCATCCGCAGGGCGTCGTGCGAGGGGCTGCCCGGCTCGGCGGCATAGGTGATCAAGGATTGATCGGGGTCGTCCGTTGCGCGCAGGGTCTCGTAGGCCAGTTCCGGATCGCCGGCCACTGGATGGTGGAATCGCTTGGTTCCCGAGCCAAAAGAAGTCACATGTCCACCTCTCCGGTATCGATGGCGTGGTCGATCCAGCCGAGCGGGCCGCCCGGACCCTTGCTATCCGCTCGTGGACGTTGTCCGGTCGGAGAGGTTGCGGCTGACCGGTCCTGCGGTGTGCCAACACCGTGGTCAGCCGCGGCCTGCCCTGCCCACCGCTGCCCGGCGTGCGTCCTGGGTAGCGAGAGCGACGAACGCTGTTTCGACGGCCTCCGGATAACGACTGGGGCTTCCCGTGGCCGGCCAGTGCCCGGTAGATGCCGGACAGGTCGGGGCCCCTACACGACGGGTTGATCAGTCCTGCGCCACGTTCGCCGCGGGGTCGCGACGCCGGTGCTCACGCACGGCAGGAGTTCGACGACGGTACGGCTGGACAGGCCGGCCGCGAAGAGGTCCTGGATGAGCTGGACCCGCTCCAGGGCTTCGTCGGGATAGTCACGCTGCCCACCGGGCGTCCGCGCCGATTCCAGGAGCCGCTGTTCCTCGTAGTAGCGCAGGGCCCGCACGCTGACCCCTGACCGCCTGGCGAGCTGCCCGATGCGCATGACGCAGGACACTCCCTTCCCGCTCGTACCTCACGTTGACGTCAACTTTAGGCTAGCAATGCCGGCTCCGGGGGCAGCCCTGGGGGCCGGTCGAACCGTTGCCGACGCCGAGATTGATCACGACCGGGCGGCGGACCCGAGAGCGTTCACGCGGTTCACGCACGCACGGCAGTCCTCGCTTCGTGCCGGGATCGCCGAGCCCGCCCGCGGGCACATGGGTGTCGTCGATCGTGACGGGCGTGTGATCCCTCGTAGTGGCGCAGGCCCCCACGCTCACCCCCGCCCGCTCGGCAACCTCACCCATCCGCGCCTGCCCTCCTTCGGCCGGGCGGCAGTTGCGACTTGCACCTCACGTCAACGTCAGGTTCTAGAGTGACGAGCGTCGGATGAACACGTCATTCCGGCCCGTCAAAGTAAGGCAGACCAATATGCGCGCAGCCCGGTTCCACGCATACGGTGGAGCGGAGAGCCTGGTGATCGAGCAGGCCCCCGCCCCCAACCCCGGACCCGGTGAGATCCGTGTCCGCGTCGCGGCGACCAGCGTCAATCCCATCGACTGGAAGCTGCGCGCCGGCGCCCTGCACCAGCTGATTCCCCTGGAGCTGCCCGCCATTCCCGGGCGCGACGGCGCCGGTGTGGTCGACGAGATCGGCGACGGAGTGCAGGGGGTGAGCATCGGCGACCGCGTCTTCGGACTGGGTGGTGTCACCGGGGCGACCGCAGAGCTGCTCATCCTCTCGGCCTGGGCGCACACCCCCGCCACGTGGAACGACGAGCAGGCCGCTGGTGCCGGTCTCGCGTCAGTGACCGCGATGCGTGGGCTCGACGCGCTCGGCTCCCTCGCGGGGCGCACCCTTCTCGTCGAGGGCGCCGCCGGAGGCGTGGGCAGCGCGACGGTCGAGATCGCGGTAGCGCAAGGTGCCACTGTGATCGGGACAGCCAGTGAACGCAACCACGAGTTCCTCACCACACTCGGCGCCGTTCCCACCACCTACGGCCCCGGCCTCGCGCAGCGCCTCACCACCCTCGCTCCGCACGGCGTCGACATCGTGCTCGACACCGCGGCCTCCGGCTCCCTGGACGACCTCGTCGCGATCACAGGTGACCCGAAGCGCGTCGCGACGGTCGCCGACCACGCGGGCGGGCAGCGCCTGGGCACGCATGTGGTCAACGCGGAGAACGATTCCACTCTCCTGTCCGCGGCTGCGGAACTGGGCGGGCAAGGCCGCTACACACCCCGTATCGAACAGGCCTACCCCCTGGAACGGATCGCCGACGCCCACGCGCACGCCGAGCGCGGACGCACCCGAGGAAAGATCGTGATCTGCATCTGAACAGGCCGATCGGTATCTGAACAGGCCCACGAGGTAGGTAACTCCGCAACGTGCGGGGCTGCGTGGCGAGCGTGCCCTCGATCGGTACCGGCGGGCGGGCGGTCCGGAGCGGGCCAATCTCCATGGCGCCTCGTCAAGCAGGCCGCCCCCACTCGGTCACCGCACGTGGCACATGAGCCGTCGTCATTCAACCCGCCCTGACCGGCTGATCAGCACCTCCCACTCGCCGGGGGAACCTCACCTCGTCTTGATCGGTGCACCTTGGTCGGAGCACGTGATCAGACGAAGGCCGCCTCAGCATCCGGCGAATGCCAACCGAGTGAACCAGTTCGAGACGCTGTTCGACGACGAAAAGGTACGAGTCGGGCTAATGCCGGAGCAGCGTGGGCATCATGTCGAGATGGCTGCCCCGCACTCCCCGCCGCTTGCCGTCGACGACCGCGGCAACGCCTTGGTCTCCTTCGTTCTGGCAGCGGAAGACAAGCCACCCAGTGACGCGCCCCTGCCCGCGGCGCTGGTAGCCCTGTGGCACGGCAACCGCGTCCTGATGGTTTTCGACCGGTTCCGGCAGACCTGGGAACTGCCAGGCGGACAGATCGACCCTGATGAGCCCCCTCGCCATGCGGCCGCGCGCGAGTTACTGGAGGAAACCAACCACGTCCCCGAAGGCCAGTTGCGTTTCGTCGGCTTCCCGAGCTTCACTCTGGCGCCCGACCAGCATGCCGAATACGGTGCCCTATTCACCGGCCAGGCCGCTGACGCCTCACAGTCCTTCCAGCCCAACGACGAGATCGCGGCCATCCGATGGTGGGACCTTCGCCAGTCCTTGCCAGAGCGGTCCCAACCGCTGGATGCCTACCTCGCAGAGCTGACCCGCAACACATCATCGATCACTCGCCACGGCACAGTCGGAGGTTGAAGAACTTCCCAACAACGATGTCAAAGCCGCCGCTGTGACGGGCGGTGGCCTTCGTAAGACGCTCCGTGGCGGAGCATGGCCCACAAGACGTTGGCTCGTCGACGGGCCAGAGCAGCCGACCAGGACCTGATGGTGCTGATCCTGTCGAACGCGGCACTGCTGGACCGGCTTCCGGTGCAGCCGGCCCCGGCCGGCTACCCGATGGCGCAGGCCGACAAGGAACCGTCGGCCTCTTCCAGCTCGGTTCTGTGTCAAGCCCATGTGTGTTGCCTGTGTTCGGGCTGCGCAACCGCCCATGGGCTACAGAGGACATCGGGCAGGTCGGCTGGACAGCTGGGCCGCCCTGTGGTCCCCGGCTCACTCGTTGAGGCGATACAGGTGCGCATCCGGCCGGGGGGATGCAGAAGCGCGCCCTCCAAGGGGACGAGTGACCAACGACCCTCATCGTCAGGTCCGGTTACGTCCTGCACGCGGCGGCCGGCGCCGGACCGTGTGCGGCGGCGGGTGCGCGACGAGCGGTCGCAGCCGGAGCCGGTCGGCTGCTCGACGTGGCGGCTGCTCGACGTGGCCGGCCGACTGGCCCCGCCCTCCGCCGCACCCTCGGTACCGGGCCCGCCCCTGTCACCCCGGGAACTCGATGTCCTGGCGCAGGTGGCGCTGGGCTGCAGCAACGCCGAGACCGGTCGCAGGCTGCCGCTGCCGCCTGAACGGCCAAGTCGTATCTGCGCAGCGCGATGCGCAAGCTCGGAGCCGGCACCCGCTTCGAGGCGGTGGTCGCCGCACGTCGACAGGGTTTGCCGCCTAGGTTCCGTCCAGGTCGGGGTCTCGCGGGACAGCAGAGTTCCGTGGGGACCCTGACGACCCCTGTGCGCTTGCCGCCTGGAGACCGATCGGTGTACTGTGTTGGAAACCGATCGGTTTCCTCCTTGGAGTCACAACCATGACCACTCACGCCACCTCCTCCATCTTCGTCATCGGCGGCACAGGGGCCCAAGGAATGCCCGTTGTCCGCGCCCTTGTCGCCGACAAGAAGTACTCCGTCAAAGTCCTCACCCGGGACGCCAGCTCGCCCCGAGCTCAGGAGCTCGTTGCGCTTGGCAACGTCTCCATCCTCGAAGGGACGTTCGCCGATGAGGACGTACTGCGCGAAGGATTTCGCGGCTGCGACGGGGCGTTCATCAACATCGACGGGTTCAACACCGGCGAGAAAGCGGAGACCTACTGGGCCATCCGCACGTATGAGATCGCGATCGAAGAAGGAATCAAGTTCTTCGTCTACGGCAATCTTGACTACGCCCTCAAGAAATCGGGCTACGACTCCAGGTTCCGCACCGGTCACTATGACGGAAAGGGCCGCATGGCTGAATGGGTACTGTTCCAGAACGAGAAAAACAGGGACCGGATGGGAGCGGCGGTCTTCACTTCGGGGCCCTATATCGAGATGGTGATCTCACCGCTCACGCCCATGACGCCCTCCGTCGAGAACGGTGTCGTCACGTGGCGAGTCCCGCTCGGCGAGGGGGCCGTCCCGCACGTCGCTCTGGATGACTGCGGCTTCTATGTCCGCTGGCTCTTCGACTACCCGGAACGGGCCAACGGCATGGACCTCGAAGTCGCCATCGAGCACATGACCTATGCCGACATGGCCGCGGCGTTCGAAAAGGTCACCGGGCATCCGGCGCAGTACATCGACACCGATCTGGACGCGTACTGGAACAGCCCGGACCTGACCGGAATCGCCGACCACCCTGCCGGATACAACGCCGACCCCGACGACAAGAGCACCATGAGCTTCCGTGACAACTTCACCGGCTTCTGGAATGTATGGAAGCACGGGATCATCACCAGGGACTACGCCCTGCTCGACGAAATACACCCCAAAAGGATGAGGACCGCTGAGGCGTGGTTCCGTCGAGAGGACCAGTTGGGCAGGGAATCCGGCAAGGGAAGCCTCTGGGAAAGGGTCCAGGCGGAGAACTGGACCGTGAACTCCGCGGTCCTCAAGAGCAGCGCGGATTTCAGGACGGGCAAGTTGTAGACGGCCCTCGTCCCGCGGTGTGCTCGGAGTCACTCACGGTTCCCCCATTAACCTCGATTCGTCAGCGGGGTTTGGTGGCTGACTTGCTCGGCAGTTCGCCCGTAATGTCCTCAGGCCGTTGGAGGTGGGCCGTCGCGTGACGCCGCGGGTGCGCCGGGTTCCACGAGCCCGGAGTCCTGCCGGTTTTTCTCCTTCCTGGTCCTTCGGCGTCGGGCGTGATCGGCGAGGCGGGCGGGCAGGTGGTAGAGACGGAAGCGCATGGTGTCCGGTTCGGCGCCGGCCAGGCCGTCGATGTCGTGCAGGGCCAGCAGCCGCACCCAGGCGTCGAGATCACTCGCGAGGTTCGCAGCGAGTATCCAGCCGCGGTTCACTTCC
>NZ_JBSFTY010000065.1:0-50411 GCF_053591515.1 Streptomyces sp. NPDC003011 | reverse complement strand
GAGGAGCAGCCCGTTGCGTCCTGGCTGTCCGGTGCGGTGGTCGGCGTAGACACTGACGACGGGGAAGGGCCGGTCAAGAGGGGCGCCCCATCGCCGTACCGCCGGCTGAGCTCCGGATTCTCAGCCCGCGAGGAGCTTCTTGACCGCGGCGGCGACGCGGCCGCCCTCGGCCTGGCCGGCCACCTTCGGATTCACGATCTTCATGACCGCGCCCATGGCCCGCGGCCCCTCGGCGCCCGCCGCCTTCGCCTCCCCGACGGCCTGGGCGACGATCTGGTGCAGTTCCTCGTCGCTGAGCTGCTTGGGCAGGTACGCGGCAAGCACCTCGCCCTCCGCCTTCTCCCGCTCGGCGCTCTCGGCGCGACCACCCTGCGCGAAGGCCTCGGCCGCCTCACGGCGCTTCTTCGCCTCGCGGGTGATCACCTTCTGCACCTCGTCGTCGGAGAGCTCGCGCTTCGTCTTGCCCGCGACCTCCTCCTTGGTGATCGCGGCGAGCGTCAGCCGCAGCGTCGAGGAGCGGAGCTCGTCGCGCGCCTTGATCGCGGTGTTGAGGTCTTCCTGCAGCTTCGACTTCAGCGTGGTCATGGGGGTGATTGTCGCAGGTGCCGGGGGGCGAACGCCCGCTGATTAAAGGGGCGGCGGGCGATGGGGTCCCGCGGGGTCTGACACGATGGGTGCATGCGCGCGCGATACGGAGTACCTCTGTCCCTAGCGGCGGCCGGCGCCGCCGGTCTGGTGTACGCGGCGGGTTTCGAGGCCCGCTCCTTCCGCCTCCGACGGGTGACGGTCCCCGTCCTCCCCTCCGGGATGCGTCCCCTGCGCGTGCTCCAGGTCTCCGACATCCACATGGTCGGCGGCCAGCGCAAGAAGCAGCGCTGGCTGCGCTCGCTGGCCGGCCTGCGCCCCGACTTCGTGATCAACACCGGGGACAACCTGTCCGACCCGGAGGGCGTCCCGGAGGTCCTGGACGCGCTCGGCCCGCTGCTGGAGTTCCCGGGGGCGTACGTCTTCGGCTCCAACGACTACTACGGTCCCAAACTCCGCAACCCCGCCCGGTACCTGTTCGAGAAGGCCCAGGGCCGCCACGGCCTGAACGGCAACGCGCCCGCCGTCAACGCCGTCCACAACCCGTGGGAGAACCTGCGGGACGGCTTCGACGCGGCGGGCTGGCTGAACCTGACGAACACGCGCGGCACGCTGAAGGTCGAGGGCGTGTCGGTCGAGCTGACCGGCCTGGACGACCCGCACATCAAGCGGGACCGCTACCCGGAGGTGGCCGGCGGCCCGTCGGGCGGCGCCGACTTCTCGATGGGCGTCGTCCACGCCCCCTATCTCCGCGTCCTGGACGCCTTCACCGCGGACGCGTACCCGCTGATCCTGGCCGGCCACACCCACGGCGGCCAGCTGTGCCTGCCCTTCTACGGCGCGTTCGTCACCAACTGCGACCTGGACACGGACCGGGTGAAGGGCCTGTCCACGCACACGGCTGAGGGCCGTACGGCGTACCTGCACGTCTCGGCGGGCTGCGGCACCAACCGCTACACACCGGTACGGTTCGCGTGCCCGCCGGAGGCGACGCTGCTGACGCTGGTGGGGCGGGAGTAGCGCGTCGGGTGGTGAGTGTGGGGCGGGCGGGTGCGCCGGGTCACTTCGGCGTACTCAGGTCACTTCGGCGTACTCCGTGACGCTCCGGGATGCACGCGGACGCACGGGGACGCTCTGCGACCCTCCGAGGATGGGTTAGCCCATGGCCGACCCACACGGCTTACCACCGGCTTACCGCCGGCTCAACGCCGGCTCACCACTCACCTCACCCGCACAGCCCACCCGTATCGCCCCATTTGTGGGCTCTGTCTAGCGTGAGGGCATGACCGCCCCGATACCCAGGGACATCCCGGACCTGCCCGCCATCCCCGGCATGCCCGCGCTGCTGCCCTCCCCCGTCCCCGCCACGGCGGTGGTGCCCCCCGTACGCCGCCCCCGGACCGCCGCGTACCGCTTGCTGGTCGCCCTGGCGGCGATCGCCGGCGTGACGATCGACCTGCTTCTCGGCAGCCCGGCCGCGGTCCTGAGCCACTTCACCATCCAGAGCACGATCCTGCTGGCACTGGTCATGCTCTTCTCGGCCCGCAGGGCCTGGACCGCCCGCCGCCCGCTGCCGTCCGCCATCACGGGCGCGGCCCTGCTCTACGTCACGATCACGGGCCTGGTGTACCACCTGCTCCTGGCCAACGAGGCGAGCCCGTTCCCGTTGACGGGCGAGGCGGCCATGGCCCCCACAGGCTGGCACGCGCTCTCCAACCAGCTCCTGCATACGGCGATCCCCGCCGCGGCCCTCCTGGACTGGCTCCTCCTCACCGCCCCTGGCGCCCTGCGCCTCCGCCAGGCCGCCCCCTGGCTCCTCTACCCCCTGGCCTACCTGGCCTTCTGCCTGGCCCGCGGCGAACTGCTCCCGTCCGGCACCCCGGCCCGCTACCTCTACCCCTTCCTGGACGTGGACCTCCACGGCTACAAGAGCGTCCTGGGCAACGCCCTCCTCCTCGGCCTCGCCTTCTACGCCCTCGCCGTCCTCCTCGTGGCCCTCGACCACGCCCGCCCGAGCCCGACCCGCCACCGCGCCTAAACCGGATTTCGCCTCCAGCCACCGGTGGGCTAAAGTAAACGACGTCGCCGCGACGAGCAGCGACAATCGGGGTGTAGCGCAGCTTGGCAGCGCGCTTCGTTCGGGACGAAGAGGTCGTGGGTTCAAATCCCGCCACCCCGACAGCTGAAACACCACTCAGGGGCCTGATCCGCAGTGCGGGTCGGGCCCCTGAGTGGTTCCTGGAGATCGCTGTCGATCGCTCGGCACGCCTGCCGTTCATCCCACGGGTCCACGAGCGGGGCGGGCAGCCACGCGGGGACCGGGGTGACCAGGTAGCGGAGGGCGTCCACCTCGTGCCGCAGTCCGGTACGGGCCTCCCGCGCTGTCGCGGCCTCCTGCCGCAAGGTCGCCACCTGCTCGGCGGCCCGCTCGGCCCACGCCCCGTCGAGCGCCCGGTCGGATCCGCACATTGAGGCGCCCCGTCGGCGGCCATGGCTTGATGCGGCAGCAGTCGGCGCGACTGCTCGATGTGGCAGCAGAACGTCACATCACCGTGCAGGTGCTGCCGTTCGGCCAGGCGGACATGAGGCCATGGGTGGATCGCTGACGATTCTGACACTCCCGGATGGCGCGGAAGTGGCGTACACAGAGGGATCGGACTACGGCCAACTGATGGAAGAACCGGCCGACGTCAGTTGCTACAAGGTGTTTGACGATCGGCTGCAGGGGCGGCGCTGCCCCCGCTCATGTCGATCGACGTGAGCGGGTCCACCATGGAGGGCGACTGCGTGGAGGTGGCCGACGGATTTCAGGAGGCCGTCGTCCCCGTCCGTGACAGCAAGGTCCCGCACGGTCCGGCGCTGTGCTTCGAAGCCGCCTCCTGGACCGCTTTCACAGGCGAGTCGAAGGCCGCGCGGCGCCGTCCCTGAGGAGGCGGGCCGGGCCCCGGCCGCCGTCCGTCTTCCGAGCTCACCGGGCCCTTGTCCGCGAGGGTCCGGCGGGCCACTGGCCTCCTGAAAGAACCGGGGGAAAGAACTACCCCCCCCCACCCACCCTCCCTCGCCGGAAAGGCCCCGTCACCCGTCCGAGTGACCGGCTTGCAGGCGCGGGATACGGACGGTTACGTTCGCCGCGACAACCGCAGACAGATACGGCCCCCGGCCGGGACTGGCATCCCGATCGAGGGCCTGACCGATCAGGAAGAGAACGACTTCCCGATGGCTGACCCGCAGTCTAACGCGCGCCTGCGCGCCGACGCCGGAGCTCCGACCTCCGGCGTGATCCACGTCCGCACCCGGCTGACGGCCGACTTCACGGTGATCTCCAACGCCCTCGCCCAGCGACGCGGCAGCGCGGTCACGGTCGGCGTCGCGGCGTACATCTCCTCACTGCCCGACGGCTCCCCCGTGACCATCACCGCCCTGTGCCAGCACTTCGACGAGGGCGAGATCCTCATCTCGCGGGCGCTCAGGGAGTTGGAAGCGGCCGGTTACCTGGAGCGCCGTCGTGAGCGAACGCCCACCGGTCAGGTCCGTACCCGGACGTACTTCTACGATGTCTCCGGCGGCAATCCGGACCTGGATCCGGATCCGGCCGGCCCTCCCGAACCCCCGAAGCCGCGTCGCCCCCGAAGGCAGGGCACCTCCGCTGCGGTCACACCCGCGTCCGCGCCCGCTGGGGAAACGGTGGCGGTGGCCGTACCGGCCGAGGCGGAGACGCCGGTACCGCTCGCCGACGCCGACCCCCGAGCCGTCGCCGTACTCACCGCCCTGCGTCGGGTCGACCCCCGCCTCATTCTGTCCGCGCGGGAAATCGCCCGCCTCGCCCCTGCCGTCACCGGGTGGCTCGCGGCAGGGCTCCTGCCCACGCAGATCACGGACCACCTCACGGCACGACTCCCGGACCACTTCCTGACCCGCCCGGCCGGCATCCTCGCCTACCGGCTCAAGGAGACTCCCCTGCCGCTACCAGCCAGAAGCGCAGAACCCCCGGTGCGCCCGATGGTCGTGCCCCTGCGGAACTGCGACGGCTGCGACCGGGGATTCCGTTCGGCGGAACCCGGCCGTTGCCGGGACTGCCTGGCCGGGGACCAAGTCCGTGCGGCCGGCTGAGCCGATGACCGGGTGTGCGGTCCACCCGCAGGTGGGAGCCTTGGTGTGGCACGATGCGAAATCCGGCGCACAGAGGAGGTGGCGCATGGTCGACCGGTTCAACGACGGACTTCTGACGCCCGCAGAGACCGCCTCTTACCTTGAGATTCCGCAGTCGACCCTCACCTCGTGGCTGAAGGGCAGGGCCGCCGGAGCGCCGCTGGTCCACCAGGTCGAGCCGGTACGGAGGGGGCAGCCTTCGGTACCGTTCATCGCGGTGGCCGAGGCGCACGTCCTTCGTTCTCTGCGTTCCCTGGGACTCCGCATGAGCGAGATCAGGGAGGCGGCCGCCGCCGTACGGGACGCCTTCGACACCCCCTACGGCCTCGTGTCGAAGCGGATCGCCACGGACGGCGTGGACATCTTCATCGAGCACGGTTGGGGAGATCTCCGCAGAGCCCGCGACGGCCAGGTCCCCATCCACGAAGTGGTCTCCGACTATCTCCGCTACCTGACCTGGGAGCCGGGCGAGGACTTCCCCTCCAGCCTGCGGCTGAGGCAGTACCCGGCCTCCGTCCCCGTCGTGATCGATCCGAGGTTCGGTCACGGTCTCCCCGTGGTGGCCGCCAACCGCGTCACGGTCCAGGCCATCACCGACCTGTGGGAGGCCGGGGAGACCGTCGAGGACATCGCGTACGACTACGACATGACGCCCGAGCAGGTGGACGCGCTCTGCCGGGCCGTGGTGCACCTTGCCGCCTGAGTTCTTCCTCGACCGGAACCTCGGTCGCCGTGTGGCGGAGGGACTGAGAGTCTGCGGGTGGACGGTTCACCGCATCGGGGACGTCTTTCCTGACGACGGGCAGGACGTTCCGGACGAGGAGTGGATCACTCACGGTCTCGACCGGTCCTGGGTCCCGCTGTCGAAGGACGGGCGGATCAAGACCCGGGACCTGGAGATCCAGCCCGTCCTGGAGCGTGAGGCGGTGCTGTTCTACCTGGACAACCAGCAGCTTCGCAGCGTCGAGATGGTCGAGCGTCTCGTCGCACGCCGTGACGCGATCCATCGGGCTGTCGAGAAGGGCGGACCAGCGGTCTACGCCGTACGGCACGACCGTGTTGAGCGCACCTGGCCGTGACCGGAGGGCGCCCCTGCTGGCACCCTCCCGTATGCGTTGCTACTTCCGCATGCGTGGCTACTTCGCGGCGGGCGCCCAGAGGGCGGCCACGATCTCCATCTGCTTGAGGACCAGGTCGACCGCCTCGCGCTCCTCCTCCGGCGGGTAGTCGAACATCGCCAGCACGCGGCGGATGCGGGTGCTCGTCAGGTCGTTCAGGCGCTCGGTGAAGCTCTCGTTGCGGACGACGTTGTGCTTGGTCACCTCGCGCATCTTCTGCGCGCAGAGCCTTGGCGGGCAGCAGCGGGCCCCGACCGGCAGCCGGAACCTCTCCGCCGCGGCCGCTGCTTTGGGCTTTCGACACATGCGCAGATCACTGGCCGACGAGGCGCGACTACGATCGCCGGTCATGGACTGGCTGGAGCGCACCGCGAAGCTGAGGCAGTGGACCAGAAGCGGGACCCGCGCTCCGCACAAGCCGTTGCTGTTGCTGTACGCCCTCGGCCGGTTCCAGCGGGATGCCGCCGGCGAGCTGCGGTACAGCGCGGTGGAGGAGGATCTGCAGCGGCTGCTGACCGAGTACGGTCCGCCGAACAGGACGACCCCGGCCTACCCGTTCCACCACCTGGTGAGCGACGGCGTGTGGGAGGTGCGTACCGATCGCGGACCGGGCAGCCCCGGCAGCGGGGTGCGGGAGTTGCGGACCGCGGGGGCCTCGGGGCGGCTGGCGCCGGAACTGCGGGCGGCACTGCGGCGTGAGCCGGCGCTGCTCGGCCGGATGGCACGGGTCCTGCTCGACCTGCACTTCCCACCTTCGCTCCACGGCGACCTGTGCGAAGCCGTCGGCCTGGAGCTGGAGCCGGCGGAGACCGGACAGCTCTCGGCCGCCGTGCGGAGGCGGCGGGATCCGCGGATGCGGGAGCAGGTCCTGACGGCCTACGAGTATCAGTGCGCCTTCTGCGGCTACGACGGCAGAATCGGCGCGGTGCCGGTCGGGCTCGAGGCCGCACACGTGCGCTGGTGGGCGTTCGACGGACCGGACGACGTCGACAACGGACTGTGCCTGTGCTCGCTGCACCACAAGCTCTTCGACAAGGGCGTCCTCGGTGTCGGCGAGGGCCACCGGATCCTGGTCTCCCAGCGCTTCGTCGGCCACAGCCCCGCCGCCCGCGAACACGTCATCGCGCTCGCCGACCGACCACTCATCGGACCTCAACCCGGCGCCCGTCCCGTCGCCGCGATCCACCGCTCCTGGCACACCGGTCAGGTCTTCCACGGGAGCCCACGCCCTGCCACGGCCGTCTGACCGTCGAAACGTCGACCGCGCCCGCTGGTAAGCAGCAGGACACCACGAGTATGGTCTCTTGTATGGCGACGAAGAAGGTGACCGTGACGATCCCCGAGGATCTCCTGGACGAGATCCGCGCGGACGCGGCCGAGCGGGGCCTGTCGGCGTACGTCGCCGAGGCGCTGCGCTTCAAGCGCGACCGGGACCGGCTTCTGGAACTGGTCGACTGGCTGCAGGAAGAACACGGCCCCGTGACCGAGGACGAGCGTGCGGCAGCCCTCGACGAGCTGGAGGACCTCGACGCCGAACACCAGCGGCGCAGCGCCTCCGAACAGCACGACGCCGGAGAGGCTGCGTGAAGAAGCGAGCCGGTGAGCACGGGCAGAGGCCGCTCCGTGTCTTCGTCCTGGACTGTGAAGCTCTCTCCCTGGCCGTGCGCGGTGACCGGAGGATGATCGCCTGGCTCGACCTCGCGGCGCGAGGGGAGGCCGAAGTGGTGACGTCGCCGATGACCCTGGTCGAGGCGTACGACGGCAGAACGACCGAACAGCGCTGGGACTGGGTACTGTCCCGGCTCCAGGTCGCCGACATCGGGAAGGACGAGGCCCGCCAGGCACGCCGGCTCCTGGCCGACGCCAAGGTGCACGGCCACACGTACGCGATCGACGCCGTGCTCGCCGTGATCGCGCGACAGCAGAAGGGACAGGTCACCGTCTTCACCTCGGACGTCGACGACCTGGAGAGGCTGGTCCCGGACACGATCGTCGTCAAGAAAGTGTGACCCGGCCCGCGCCTCTCAAGGGCCCGCAGCTGGGACGGCACCAGCCCGGGAGTGGGACATCCCGCACGGCTTCCAGCCCTGATCCGGGCCAGGACAGACGCGTCATTCGCCCTGCTTGACCGGGCTCTCATCACTCAGTGCCGCGACAGCCTTCGCGACCACGCGTGCCCGAGCCCCCGCACGCGGATGTGCTGTGTGCGGGGGCTCCGGCATGCCGGGTGGGTTCGCGGCTGTGGGTGCGGCCGGCCCGCCTGGGAGTCAGAGGTCGGGGGTGCCCGTCAGGGAGGCCATCTGGCTGATCATCGTCGGGGTCGCGACGCCGGAGTAGGCGCGCACCTCGTCCACGGTGCCCTGGAAGTACTCACCGCGGATCGCGGAGCGGCCCACCTGGAGACCGCCTGAGGCCGTCCACGAGGTCGTGTCCACGGCAGTCGACGTGTTGGCCAGCTGCCCGTTCACATAGAACCGCAGCTCATGAGCGGGGGCGTCGAAGACGACGGCCAAGTGGTCGCCCACACCGTAGGGATCGTCGTCGGGCAGAGCCTGCTCCTCGGTGATGACCACGTGCGGAGCCGTCGCCTTGTCCTTGGTGGACGCCACGACCTCCCACTTCCCGCTCGCCGCCTGGTACCGGATCACGATGCGGTCGGCGTCGGAGCCCGGGAGCGACAGGACGGTCTGTGTCCTGTCGTCGGCCGCGGCCAGGCGAGCGCGGGCGGCGAGAGTGAAGCTCCCGTCCCCGCCGACCGGTGCCGCGGATGTCGCCGCCCAGTCACCGTCACCGTCGAGCCTGAGATCGCCCTGGTCAACCAGTGCGGGATCGCCGAAGACGTCCTCGTTGTGGTAGATCCACGCATCGCCGTTCAACGTCAGCGGCAGGCCCTCGGGCTCCACATTGGGAGCGATTCCGCCTGGCGCCTCCTCCAAGGGCCAGTAGCCCTGCCGGCTCAGCGGCGTCTGTTCGGCCCGGGCTCCGTGCCCCTGGCCGACCGCGTGGGCGGCGCCAGGGAGCGCACCGAGTGTGAACACGAGCGCGACGGCGCCTGACGCCACCAGCGCGGCGCGGAATCTGTCGGCGCGGAATCCGTCGTACATGGCCCCCCTTTGAGAAATCTGGTCAGAACACCTGAGTGATCTTCGGGCCTCACTCCTTCAGGCGCAAGAGATTTCGACCGTGCGGATACCGTGCGGATCACGTATCGGCCCAGCTTCGAGGCACCCGGGTACGACCGGGCGGAGCGACCAGTTCGGGCGGGTCACCTCAGCTTCCCGAGCCGAGAGGAGCACCTCATCGCGACGTCCGGCACCGGTCCCTCCCCTCGTGGGGACCGGTACCGGACGGTGCGGTCTGGGCCGGTCCGCGCCGGGTGGCGTGGGCCGGGACGGAACCGGATCCGGGTGGGGGCGGCGGGTCCGCCGCCGGGCCCTGGGGGACCCCGGCGCCACGGATCTCGCCCGGCCTCTCCGGATCCCTCCAGAGAGGTGCGGATCTCTACGGGTCTCGATGGATCCTCACGAATGCCCGAGGATCCTCACGTACGAATGGGAAGCCCTGCGGCTCTGGGGCCACCCGGGCTCAGACGGTGGCTGCGGTGTCGTTGTCCCGTGACATCGGCGGAAGCTGGCCGAGAACGTACGGCGTCATGAGGTGCCCCTCCGAGCGCTGAGCTGGTGGCCTGGCATGGTGACGTCCGGTTGCCGCGCTGTGACGTCCGGTTGCTGCGCTGCTGCGGCGTGATCCTGCCATCCGGGACCGCCCAGGGGGAGGCTGCGGAGTCCGTCCGAAGCCGTAGCCGCAGGTCAGGCATATAAAGTGGGTTTTCCGGTCCGGACGTTCCAACGCAAGGGAAGTAAGGGGTGGAGACCTTGAGTTCCGACTCAGGGGCACGCACGGCCTTCGCGGAACGTCTCGCGCTGCTGTACAAGGAGGCCGGCAACCCTCCCCTCAAGAGCGTCGCCGAAGCGGTCGTACGGCTGCGGCGGGTCGACGAGCGGGGGCGGACCGTACGGGTGTCGGCCCAGCGGATCAGTGACTGGCGGCGGGCCAAGAACGTGCCGGCCCAGTTCGCCGCTCTCGCGGCGGTGCTGCACGTCCTCATCCCGCAGGCCCGGCGCGAGCGGCCCGCGCCGGTCTCCCCCGGACTGTACGACCTCACCCAGTGGCAGCGGCTGTGGGAGCGGGCGGTGGCCGATCCGGTAGGGGAGCGCGCCGCCGCCGACGAGACGGACGGGGCGGAGGAGCAGCGGGCCCGGGGGGACGGTTCCGCCGTCGCCGGAGGGGTGTGCCCGTACCGGGGACTGGCCTCCTACCGGCAGCAGGACGCCCGGTGGTTCTTCGGGCGGGAGCGGAGTACGGACGCCCTCGTCGCCCAGTTGCGCGCGGCCGAGCCGGCCGGTGGTCTGGTGATGCTGGTCGGCGCGTCCGGGGCGGGCAAGTCGTCCCTGCTGAACGCCGGACTGGTGCCCGCGGTGCGTGACGGGGCGCTCGGCGGGGAGAACGGCCCGGCGAGGCCCGTCCTCCAGCTCGTCCCGGGCGCCGACCCGCTGAAGGAGCTGATCCGGCGTGTTCCGGAGCTCGCCGGCATCGGCTTCGGCACGGACGCCGCCTCCGGTACGGAGGAGACCGCCTCGCCCGGCGCGCGGGAGACCGCCGGCTTCACCGACGCGGTGCACGAGGCCTTCGCCGGGTGGGCGCGGCGTGAGTCGCCGTCCGGCGGGCGTCCCGTCGTCATCGTCGACCAGTTCGAGGAGGCGTTCACCCTCTGCTCCGACGAGGCCGAGCGGCGCGCCTTCGTCCAGGTGCTGCACACCGCGTCCACTCGCGCCGGGCCGGGCGGGACGGCCCCCGTGCTGGTCGTCCTCGGGATCCGGGCCGACTTCTACGAGCGGTGCCTCGGGTATCCGGAGCTGGCCGACGCGCTCCAGCACCGGCACATGGTGCTCGGGCCCCTCACCACCGCGGAGCTGCGGGAGGCGGTGACCGGGCCGGCCAAGGCCGTGGGCCTGGAGCTGGAGCCGGGGCTGGCGGAGCTGATCGTGCGGGAGGTGAGCGCCGACGGGCCGCGCGGGGCGCACGACGCGGGCGCGCTGCCGCTGCTGTCGCACGCCCTGCTCGCCACCTGGCAGCGCCGCAAGGCGGGGCGGCTGACGCTGGCCGGGTACCGGGCGGCGGGCGGGATCCAGGGCGCGGTGGCGGCGACCGCCGAGCGCGCCTGGTCCGGGCTGGACCCGGCCGCCCGGACGGCCGCGCGGCTGCTGCTGTTACGGCTGGTGCGGCTGGGCGAGGACACCCAGGCGACCCGGCGGCGCGGAACCCGGCGGCAGCTGGCGGAGGAGTCGACGGACCCGGGCAAGACGGAGGAGTCGCTGGAGGCGCTGGTGCGCGCCCGGCTGGTGACGCTCGACGCGGAGACCGTCGAGATCACCCACGAAGCCCTGCTGCACGCCTGGCCCCGGCTGCGTGAGTGGATCGACGAGGACCGCCACGGCAATCTGCTGCGCCAGCGTCTGGAGGAGGACGGCCGGGCCTGGGAGGGCTCGAACCGCGACACCTCCCTGCTCTACCGGGGTTCCCGGCTGGAACAGGCGCACAGCTGGGTGAAGTCCGCCGGTGACCCGTTCCTGACGCGCAGCGCGGTGGACTTCCTGGCCGCCTCGGTCAGGCTGCGCAAGCGGACCGTGTGGATCAGCCGCGGGGCGGTGGCGGCGCTGGTGGTGCTGGCGGTGGTGGCCGTCGGTTCGGCGGTGGTCGCCTGGCAGCAGCGCAACGACGCCGTGTTCGAGCAGGTGGTCGCCGAGGCCGACCGCGTCCAGTACACGGACCCGTCGCTGTCCGCCCAGCTCGACCTGGTGGCCCACCGGCTGCGGCCGGACGACGAGGGCACCAACAACCGGCTGATCTCGATCGTGAACGCCCCGCTGGCCACGCCCCTGCTCGGCCACACCGGTGCCGTCTACCTCACCTCGTTCAGCCCGGACCGCAAGGTCCTCGCCACCGCCAGCTACGACCGGACCGTCCGGCTGTGGGACGTGGCGGACCCGGGCCGCCCCAAGGCCCTGGGCAAGCCCCTGACCGGCCACACGAGCTGGGTGAGCAGCGCGGTGTTCAGCCCGGACGGCAAGACCCTCGCCAGCGCCGCGGACGACGGCACCGTCCGGCTGTGGGACGTACGGGACCCGGGGCACCCGCGCCCGCTCGGCGCGCCCCTGACCGGTCACAAGGGCACGATCTACCTGGTCGCGTTCAGCCCGGACGGGCGCACGCTGGCGTCCGCAGGCGAGGACCGGACCGTACGTCTGTGGGACGTGCGCGATCCGCGCGCGCCGGCGTCGCTGGGGGCGCTGACCGGGCACACGGCGGCCGTGCGGTCGGTGGCCTTCAGCCCCGACGGGCGGACCCTGGCCGCCGGGGGCGACGACACCACGATCCGGCTGTGGAACACGGCCGATCCACGGCATCCGCGGCCGGCCGGCCCGGTGCTGACCGGGCACACCGCCACCGTGCACTCCGTGGCCTTCAGTCCCGACGGCGGCACCCTCGCCAGCGGCAGCGCGGACGACACCGTCCGGCTGTGGAAGGTGTCCGATCCCCGCCGGGCCGCGCAGCTGGGCACGCCGCTCACCGGACACACCGGGCCCGTGTGGTCGGTGGCCTTCAACCCCCGCGGGAACCTGCTCGCCGCCGGCAGCGCGGACAGCACGGCGAGCCTGTGGAACGTGAGCGATCCGGCCTATCCGTCGCAGGTCGGCGAGCCGCTCGCGGGCAGCAGCGGCGAGATGTACGCCGTCGGCTTCAGCCCCGACGGCAGGACGCTCGCCACCGGCAGCGGCGACAGCAAGGTGCGCCTGTGGTCGATACCGACGTCCGACATGGTCGGCCGCAGCGGGGCGTTCCGCCCGGACGGGAAGGTGCTCGCCACGGCCACGCGCGACGGACGGGTCCGGCTGTGGAACGTCCAGCGACCCGCGCGGCCCGTGTCGCTGGGCGCGCCGTTCATGCCCGGGGACGGCGACCAGCGTTCGCTGGTGTTCTCCCCCGACGGCCGCACGCTGGCGATCCTCACCGGGAACCGGACCGTGCACCTGTGGAACGTCACCGACCCGGCCCGGTCCGTCTCCGCCGGGCCGCCCATCGAGCTGCGGACGCGGTTCATGGGCCCCGACGCGCTGGCCTACAGCCCCGACGGACGGACGCTGGCCACCGCCTACGACGACCGCACCTTGCAATTGTGGGATGTCGGCGACCCGTCCCACGTCGTTCCGCTCGGCCCGCCGCTCGCCGGGCACAAGGGCTACGTCAACGCCCTGGCGTTCAGCCGTGACGGCAGGACGCTCGCCAGCGGCAGCGCGGACGGCGGCGTCCGGCTGTGGAACGTGAGCGACCCCCGGCACACCACCGGCCTGGGCAGCCCGCTCACCGGGCACCTCGGCCCCGTCAACGCGCTCGCCTTCAGCCCGGACGGGCGGACCCTGGCCAGCGGCAGCGACGACGACACGGTCCGGCTGTGGGACGTCACCGACTCCCGCGACGCGACCGGGCTGGGCGAGCCGCTGACCGGCCACACCGAGGCGGTCGTGTCGCTGACGTTCAGCCGGGACGGGCGCAGGCTGGCCAGCGGCGGCAACGACAACACGGTCCGGCTGTGGGACGTCGCCCGCCCCGCCGACGCCGCGCCCATCGGCCAGTCGATGAGCCCCAACGCCAAGACGGGCAACTTCCTGTCGTTCAGCCCGAGGAGCCAGATGCTCGGGGTGTCGAGCGGCACCGACACCGTACGGCTGTGGAACCTGGACGTCGAGAACGCGATCGACCGCATCTGCTCGACCACGCGGGGCGTCCTGTCGCCGGAGAAGTGGCACGAGTACCTGCCCCGCCTCTCGTACGAGCCCCCGTGCGGCCGGTGACGCGGACCCGCGCGGCGGAGCCGTCCCGCGTGATCCCGGTCACAACTCCTCGGTGCGGCTCGGCAGTCCGCTCCCGCCGGACATGCGGCGTTGTTAGTCTTGGCCACAGCCCGATCGCTGGTGCATCCCCCGTCGCCAGCGGTCGGGCCTTCGCGTGTCCGGCGGAGCCGGTCCGCGTCACCGCTTCGGAAAGGTGGTGCGTGCTGCCGTGAGGCGCCGTGTCGTCGTCGTCACCGCCGTCCACGCCCCGTCGGCCCGTTTCCTGGGGGAGGCCTACGCCTCGCTGTGCGCGCAGGAGCTGCCCGGGGGCTGGGAGTGGCACTGGGTGATCCAGGAGGACGGGGTGACGGACTGCGTCGCCCCACACGTCCCCGACGACGCCCGGGTGACGTTCCGGCAGGGGCGGCCCGGCGGCCCCGGCGTCGCCCGCACGATCGCGCTCGCGCACGCCGACGGCGCGTACGTGAAGATCCTGGACGCCGACGACCGGCTCACCCCCGGCGCCCTGGCCCGCGACCTGGCCGCCCTCGAAGCGGACCGCACGCTCGGGTGGGCGGCCTCCCGCGCCCTGGACCAGCTGCCCGACGGCTCCACGGTCGGGTTCTCCGGGGACCCCGGCCACGGGCCGATCGAGCGCGGGACCGTCCTCGGCTCCTGGAAGGCCAACGGCTTCCGCGCCCCGGTCCATCCGGCGACCCTCTGCGTCCGCAGGGATCTCCTGGTCGCCCTCGGCGGCTGGATGGCCCTGCCCGCCTCCGAGGACACCGGTCTGCTGCTCGCGCTCAGCTCCGTGAGCCGGGGCTGGTTCTCCCAGGAGGTGGGGCTCCTCTACCGCAAGTGGGGCGGCCAGATGACCCGTCAGGCAGCGCACACCGACCCGGCGGAACGGGATGCCCGGATGGCGGTCGTGGAGGCGCGGGCGCGGGCGCTGGCGTCCTTGCGGTGGCGGTACGTCTGAGGCCTGACCGGACGCCTCAGTCCGAGCGTGCCGCGGCGGTGGCGAGCCAGTGGGCGAGGGTGCGGACGGTGGCCTCGTCGAGCCGGTCGACCACGGTCCGCACGGCGGCCACGTCGTCCGGTGCGAGGTCGTAGAGGCCGGCCTTGCTCAGGCCCGCCAGGAGCGCCTGGTGACGGCGGTCGTGCATGCGCTCGGCGAGCTTGCCGGGCTCCTTCGCGGGGGCGGCGGCCTCCTGGGGTGCGGCCGGCGCGGAGAGGGGGGCGGGCGCGGGGGCGAGGGCAGGTGCAGGGGCAGGTGGGGAGGTCCGCGGAGGGGCGGCCGGGGCGGGGACGTCGTAGCGGTGCCAGTCGTCGTCCTTCGGGCCCCACAGCGCGACGGTCACCTCCTCGCCGCGGGCCCGCAGGGTCTGGGTCATCTCGCCGAGCGCGTACAGGACCGGCGAGCGGTCGGGCGCCTGGGCACCCACCTGCCAGGAGGCCGAGTCCGGCCGGTGGAACAGCGCGACCCAGCGAGGGCTGCCCGGCGGTCGCGGGCACGGGGAACGCTCCTGACCTGTCTCCATCGCACTCACCCCTTCGCAGCGGCACGGCGGGGCGACCATACCTGACGGTCCGTCAGATCGCCAGGGCCGCAGGGCGTTGGTGGTCCGCGGCAGCCGGTAGGCTGGGCCGGCTGCGGCACCCCCCACGGCTCCACCCCGCGCCACGCGGTGAGTCCGGCCGGCGGCCATCGACACGTCTTACGGCATGAGGATGACGAACAGGTGCTCATAGCGGGCCGGTACCGGCTGCAGGATCCGATCGGACGCGGGGCGATGGGGGAGGTCTGGCGGGCCCTCGACGAGACGCTCGGCAGGACGGTGGCCGTCAAGCTCCTCCTGCCCCACGACTCCGACCCCACGGCGACCTCCCGCTTCCGGCTGGAGGCCCAGACCGCGGGGCGGCTCAACCACCCGTACGTGGTGGGGGTGTACGACTTCGGCGAGTACGACGGCCGGCTCTTCCTGGTGATGGAACTGGTCGAGGGCGACAGCCTCGCCCGCCGGCTCACCGCCGAGGGCCCGCTGCCCGCCGGCCAGGTGGCCCGGATCGCCGCCCAGGCCGCCGCCGGACTCGCCGCGGCCCACCAGCAGGGCATCGTGCACCGGGACATCAAGCCCGCCAACCTGCTGCTGGATCCCGACGGCACGCTGAAGATCGGTGACTTCGGCATCGCCCGCTTCGTCGACGACCCGTCCGGCGCGCTCACCACGACCGGGCAGATCGTCGGCACCAGCCTCTATCTCGCGCCGGAGCGGGCCCTCGGGCAGACCGCCGCACCGGCCTGCGACGTGTACGCGCTCGGCTGTGTGCTGTACCAACTCCTCACCGGACGGCCGCCGTTCCAGGCCGACACCGCGGTCGCGATCCTGCACCAGCACCTCGACACCGCCCCCGTGCCGCCCCGGCAGCTCGGCGTCCGGCTGCCGCCCGCCTTCGAGAACTACCTGCTCGGACTGCTCGCCAAGCAGCCCGAGGACCGGCCGACCGCCCAGCAGGTCGCCGAGTGGTTCGGCGGCGGAGCGTGGCAGGGCCGGTCCGAGCCGCTGCCGGAACCGGCGCAGGCCCCGGGTCCGGCACCGGCACCGGCATGGGCACCGGCCGTGTCCGCTACGTCCGCTCCCGTCCCGGTGTTCCCGGCCAGGACCGGGCCCCCGACGACGTACGCGCTGCCCGCCGCCACCAGGCGGGCACCCCGTCCGCGTGCCCGGCGCCCTCAGGGTCCGGGGCGGGCGGCCGTCGTCCGGCGGCCGCCAGTGGCCTGGACGGCCGCCGGGGCGGTGGTGTTCCTGGCCGCGATGATCGCCGGGATGCTGTGGTTCGCGCCGGGCCGCAGTACCGCCGAGAGCCCCGGCGACAGCACCCCGGGGACGACGGCCCCCGTCACGAGTCCGGCGCCGGCACCGAGTGCCGGCCCGTCGGAGGCCGCTCCCCTGGCCGGCGTACCCGTTCCGTCCCCGACCACCGCTGTCGCGACGGCCACGCGGGAGGAGCGCAAGGGGGAGGACCGGAAGGGGGAGGAGCACAAGCAGCGCGAACGGGCCCGGGGCTCCGACGAGGACGGGAGCGAGGGCGAGAGCGAGGGCGACGGGGCCGGCGAGGACTGAGCAGACGGCCGCCGGCCGCCGGCCGCAGAACGGTCAGCTCCGTGCGGACGCGCGCAGCGGCACCGGAGCGGACGTGAACAGGGTGTCGAGGCGGCGCGCGTACGCCGTCCGGGCCTCGGTGAAGCGTTCCGCCGCGAGGGCGTTGGCCTCGGGCACCGCGAACGGTTCCAGCGGGGACATGCCGGTGAACCGGAACAGACCGTGCTGGAGCGGGTGCAGGACGTCCTCCAGGTGGCCGTGCACGCCGCCGGCGGAGAAGGAGTGCGCGCGGGCGCCGTACGTCACCGACAACCCCGGGCGCCCGCCGCCGGCCAGAACCCTGTGCGACCGGCGGACCGGGATTCCTGGTACCACGAGGACCAGGAACGCGGGCGGGGCACGGGCCCGCCCGGCGCGAAGGACGGGAGGGAGGAGACCGGACGGGGCGGGGCGGACGGGCCCCGCATACTGGAACGCATGGACGGCGTGCGCGGCATGGGGGACGGCAAGGCGCTCGGCGGCTTTCTGCGCGCGCGTCGCGAGCGGGTCACGCCGGAGCGCGTGGGACTGACCGGCGGGGGCCGCCGACGGGTACGCGGGCTGCGCCGCGAGGAGTTGGCCCAGCTGGCCGGGATCAGCGTCGACTACTACGTACGGCTGGAACAGGGCCGGGCCACCCAGCCCTCCCCCGAGGTGCTCGACGCGCTCGCCCGGGTGCTCGGCCTCGACACGGCGGAGCGCCGGCACCTCGACACCCTCGCCTCGGGCAGGCCCGAGCCGACGCCCGGACTCCGGGTGGGCCCCGTACTCCTGCGCGCGCTGGAGGCCATGGCCGCGCTGCCCGCCTTCGTCACGGACCACCGTCTCGACGTGGTCGCCTGGAACGGCCTGGGCGCCGAACTGATGGGCGGGCTCGCCGATCCGGGCCGCCGGGACCGCAACAACGCCCGGTTCCTCTTCCTCGACCCCGCCTCGCGCGCACTGCACCCCGAGTGGGAGGAGCGGGCCGCGGAGGCCGTGGGCCAGCTGCGGGTGGCCGCGGCCCGCTACCCCGGCGACGCCGAACTGGCCGCGCTGATCGGCCGGTTGGCCGCCGACAGCGCCGATTTCCGGCGGATCTGGGACTCCGGCGAGGTGATGATGTGCGCGGCCGGACGCAAACGGCTGCGCCATCACGCCGCCGGGCTGCTCGACCTCGACTACGAGACCCTGCACGTCCCGGCCGCGCCCGGCGAGAGCGGCCTGGTCATGCACGTGTTCAGCGCGCGGGCGGGCAGCCGGGAGGCCGCCGCCCTCGAACGGCTGGCGACCGCGCTGGTGTGACGGTCAGTTGTTCCAGGTCCCGTCGTACGGGTCGGCCGGCGCCGGAACCGGCCGGGCACCCGTGACGTCGAGGTACGGGATCGGGCCGTTGTTGACCGGGTCCTTGTCCTGGCGGGCGGTGTAGGTGCCGGTGACCTCCAGCCAGGCGTCCGGCCGCAGGACCGGGGGGATCCGGCCGGTCAGGCCGATCTTCACCGGCTGGGCGTCGGCGGCGCAGCAGTTCAGAGCCATGCGGACCAGGTAGGGGGCGCCGGAGCGGTCCAGGGCGACGAACCCGGTGACCTTGATCCGCCGTCCCTCCAGGGACCGGCCCCGGTCGTAGACCGCGCGGCCCGCGTAGTCGACCAGGTCGAGGCGCAGGGTGCCGTCGGCGGGCAGATCCGCGTAGCCGTACGGCTGTTGCAGGGCCGTACCGGTGCGCAGGGCGCTGTAGGAGCCGAGGGCGGGCGGGGCGACCAGGATCAGGGCGAGCAGGGGGAGGACGAGGAGCCAGGAGACGCGGGGTTCGCGGTGGGGGCGGCCGTTCCCGTGGTGGTCCGGGTGCTGGTCCGGGTGCTGGTCCAGGTGACCTTCCGCGTGGTCGTCCGGGTGACCTTCCTGGTCGTCCGGGTGCCGGTCCGCGTGGTCGTCACCGTCTCTCATCGCCCGCCACTCGTACCACGCCGTCGCCAGGGCCGTCGCGATCAGGACGGCGCCGGCAGCCAGCAGCATCGGGCGCAGGCCGGCCTTGACGTACCGCAGGTACAGGTCGGTGAGGCCGGCGTGCAGCAGGGCCGCGCCGAGCAGGAACAGGACCGCCGCCTGTGCCTGGCGGTTCACAGGAGCACCGCCCCGGTCACGACCGACACGGCGACGGCCAGGACGAAGGTCGCGGGTGCGAAGCGCAGGGCGAAGCCGCGGCCGAAGGTGCCCGCCTGCATCGCGAACAGCTTCAGGTCGACCATCGGGCCGACGACCAGGAACGCCAGCCGCGCGGTGAGCGAGAACTGCGACAGCGAGGCCGCCACGAACGCGTCCGCCTCCGAACAGATCGACAGCAGCACGGCCAGGACGGCGAGCGCGAGCACCGACAGAACCGGATGGTCCGCCGTGGCCTGCAGCCACTCCTCCGGGACGATCGCCTTGAGGGTCGCCGCCGCCATCGCGCCCACCACCAAAAACCCCCCGGCGTGCATCACGTCGTGCCGGACCGAGCCCCAGAACGCGGCGCCCCTGCTCTGCCCGTCGTGGGCCGCGCGGGCCGGCGGGCGCAGCCAGTCGGCGCGGCCGAGCCGCTGCCACAGCCAGCCCATCGCACAGGCCGCCAGCAGGCTCGCGACGAACCGGGCGAGGACCATCTCGGGGTCGTTCGGGAAGGCGACGGCGGTCGCCGTCAGCACGATCGGGTTGATCGCCGGGGCGGACAGCAGGAACGTGAGCGCCGCGGCCGGGGCGACACCGCGCCGGACCAGTGCCCCCGCCACCGGCACGGACGCGCACTCGCAGCCCGGCAGCACCGCGCCCGCCGCGCCCGCCACGGGGACCGCGAGGCCGGTCCGCTTGGGCAGCGCGCGGGCGAAGAAGGACGGCGGGACGAACACCGCGAGGGCCGCCGACAGCAGCACGCCCAGCACCAGGAAGGGCAGCGCCTGCACGACGACCGCGACGAACACGGTCGTCCAGCTCTGCATCACCGGCGCGGACAGCGCCTGCCGGATCGGTCCCTGCGCCAGCACCATCACAAGGAGCACCAGGGTGAGGACGAGGGGGGAGCTGAGGCGGCGGGCGCCCTCCGTGTCCCGGTCCGGTCCCTGGGTGTCCCGCGCCGGGCTGCTGTCCGCCCCGGTTTCCTTCGGGGCTGCTTTGGTGACGGCCACGGCCGAGGTACCTCCGGTGGTGCGGAAGGGCGCTGGATTCCCTCCCCTCTCCTACGGCGGGCAGGGCGCCGGCGTTCATCGCCACGGATACGTGCTGGAACCATCCGTCCCGTTGGGGCAGTCTCTTCCCTCGTGGCAAGCCTTCCGCAGCAGAGTCCGCCGGGTGACCCGGCCGCCCCCATGGTGGTGTGCGGTGACGACGGGCTCGCGCACCGGCTGGCAGCCGAACTGCGCGGGGTGTACGGCGAGCAGGTCACGCTCGCCGTACCGCCCGCCGAGCGGGGTGTGCGGCCCCCGGTGGTCGGGCGGGTCCGTACCGCGTCCGCGCTGCTCGACCGGGTGGTGAACGCGGCCGTCGGCCGGGCCGGGGGCACCGCCGCGTACGGCACGTCCGACGCGCCCGCCGGGAACACGGCAGCGGCCCCGCCCGTCCGCGGCCGGGAGCCGGGGAGGGTGGTGGAGGCCGCCGAGCCGACCGAGGCCGTCCTCGCCGAGGCGGGCGTGGAGCGGGCCGCGGCGCTCGCGCTGGTGTACGACGACGACGAGACCAACATCCGCGCCGCCCTCACCGCCCGCCGCCTCAACCCCCGGCTGCGGCTCGTCCTGCGGCTGTACAACCGGCGGCTGGGCCAGCACATCGAGGAACTCCTGGACCAGGCCTCCGCGTTGGCGACGGGCGGCACGGCCGGGCCGGGCGCGGTGTTCGACGCCTCCACGACCGTCCTGTCCGACGCGGACACGGCCGCACCCGCGCTGGCCGCCACCGCGATCGCCGGCACCAGCAAGGTCGTCCAGACCGACGGGCTGCTGCTGCGCGCGGTGGAACGTCCGCCGCCGGGCCCCGGCCAGGTGGCCGGCCCCGGGCTGGCCACGCTGGCGCTGCTCTCCGCGACCAGCAACGACCCGGCCGGCGCGGACGGTTCGGAGAGCAGCGGGGACCAGGGGCCGCGGCTGCTGCCGGACGCGGCGGCGGTACGGGCCGCCACCGGGCGCGGGACCGTCGTCCTGGAACAGGTGTCGTACTCCGGCCCCGCGCTGCCCGCGGGGCGCGGGATCGTCCCGCCGTTCGCCTCCCTGTTCTCGCGGCGGCTGCGGTGGTCGCTGGCCGGGCTGGTGGGCTGTGTGGTCGCGCTGGCGGTGGCGTTGTGGCTGGTCACCGACATGCATCCGCTGGGTGCCTTCTATCTGACGCTGCTCGATCTCTTCGCCATCGACGACCCCGCCCTCGGGCAGTCCACGGGCCGGCAGATCCTGCAACTCCTCTCCGGTCTGGTCGGGTTGCTGCTCCTGCCGGTGCTGCTGGCCGCCGTGCTCGAAGCGCTGGGCACCTTCCGCAGCGCGTCCGCGCTGCGCAAGCCGCCGCGCGGGCTGGGCGGGCACGTCGTGCTCCTCGGACTCGGCAAGATCGGCACGCGGGTGCTGACGCGGCTGCGGGAACTGCACATCCCGGTGGTCTGCGTGGAGGCCGACCCCGAGGCGCGCGGGCTGGCGACGGCGCGGCGGCTGCGGGTGCCGGTGGTGCTCGGCGACGTCACCCAGGAGGGCATCCTGGAAGCCGCCAAGATCCACCGGGCGCGGACCCTGCTCGCGGTGACCAGCGCGGACACGACGAACCTGGAGGCCGTGCTGTACGCCCGGTCCGTACGGCCCGATCTGCGCGTCGTGCTCCGGCTGTACGACGACGACTTCGCGACCGCCGTGTACCGCACCCTGCGGGCCGCGCACCCCGGGGCGCCCACCCGGAGCCGGAGTGTGTCGCATCTGGCGGCGCCCGCGTTCGCCGGGGCGATGATGGGGCGCCAGATCCTCGGGGCGATCCCGGTCGAGCGGCGGGTGCTGCTGTTCGCGGCCGTGGGGGTGGGCGGGCATCCGCAGCTGGAGGGGAAGACGGTCGGGCAGGCCTTCCGGGCGGGGGCCTGGCGGGTGCTGGCGCTGGACACGAGGGTCTCCGGCGGCCGACGGGAGGAGCAGGCCGCGCAGGAGAGGTACGAGCAGGTGCGGCCGCCGGGGGGCTCGCGGCTGGTGTGGAACCTGCCGGACACGTACGTCCTGCGGGGCACGGACCGGGTCGTGCTGGCCGCCACACGTCGGGGACTGGCGGAGTTGCTGGGGCGGCAGGCCCGGCGGGAGCGGACCGGCACGTAGGAGCTTGTCCAGGGGGTTCCCTCCGCCCCCTGGACCCACGGCCTTCGCCGGCCCACCGCCCGGCCCGGCCGGCAGGGAACCGACCCGGCCGGCCGGGCCGGGTGTGCTACCGCGCCAGATGCCGCGCCGCGAAGTCCAGCTCCAGTCTCACCTGCTTGATCCGTTCGTCCACCACCAGGGAGCCGTGCCCGGCGTCGTAGCGGTACACCTCGTGCACCGCTCCTCTCGCCTCCAGCCGCCTGACGTAGTTGTCGACCTGGCGGATCGGGCAGCGGGGGTCGTTGACGCCGGCCGAGATGTAGACGGGGGCCGTGACCTGGTCGACGTAGGTCAGGGGGGACGACGCCTCGAAGCGCTCCGGCACCTCCTCCGGGGTGCCGCCCAACAGGGTGCGGTCCATGGCCTTCAGGGCTTCCATCTCGTCGTGGTACGCCGTGACGTAGTCGGCGACCGGGACCGCCGCGATGCCCACGGTCCACGCGTCGGGCTGGGTGCCGAGGCCGAGCAGGGTCAGGTAGCCGCCCCAGGAGCCGCCGGTGAGGACCAGGCGGGAGGGGTCCGCCAGACCCGAGGTGATCGCCCACTCCCGGACCGCCGCGATGTCCTCCAGTTCGATCAGGCCGACCCGGTGCTTCAGGGCGTCGGTCCAGGCGCGGCCGTAGCCCGTGGAGCCGCGGTAGTTGACGCGGACCACCGCGTACCCGTGGTCGACCCAGGCCGCCGGGCCGGCCGCGAAGGCGTCGCTGTCGTGCCAGGTGGGGCCGCCGTGGATGTCGAAGACCGTGGGGAGGGGGCCCTGCGCGCCCGCCGGCTTCTGGACCAGGGCGTGGATGCGGCCGCCGGGGCCCGCCACCCACGCGTCCTCCACGGGCACCGATCCCGGGGACGTCATCCCGGGCGGGTCCAGGACGGCCCTGCCGGTCGTCGAGCGGACCGTCGACGGTTCGGCGGACGAGGACCAGAGGTACTCCACGCTGCCGTCGGGGCGGGCCGTCGCCCCGGAGACCGTGCCGCGCGGGGTGGGGACCTTGACCAGTTCGCGGGTCGCCAGGTCGTACCGGAAGAGCTCGCTGCGCGCCTCGAAGCCGTGGGCGATCAGCAGGCCGGTGCCGTCCGGGTACCACTCGGCGCCGACGTCACCGGGCAGGTCCAGGTCGAGGTCGCTCTCCTCGCCGGTGGCCACGTCCCACACCAGGGGCTCCCAGCGGCCCCGCCGCTGATGCCCGATGAGGAGCCGGGTGTCGCCGTCCACCGGGGCGAAGCCGAGGACCTCCAGGCCGAGCTCCTGCGTGCCGCCCTTGGTGTCGTCGAGATCGGCGACCGGGGTGCCGTCGGGGCGCAGGACGCGCAGCGCGGAGTGCATCGCGTCGCCGTGCTCGGTGTGCTCGACGGCGATCAGGGAGCCGTCGTGGGAGAGGTCGCCGACGCCCGCGGACTCGCGGTGGCGGTAGATCTCCACCGGGTCCTCGCCGACGCGGCAGAGGTGGATCGTCGTGCCGTCCTCGTCGGTGGAGCGGCCGACGACCGCCGTACGGCCGTCCCGGCCGAGGGCGAGGCCCGCCGGGTAGGACGCCTCCAGACCCGGTGCGGCCGGTTCGTCCGCCCCGCCGCCGAAGGGCTGGCGGCGCCAGACGCCGAACTCGTCGCCGTCCTTGTCGTCGAACCACCACACCCACTCGCCGTCCGGGGAGAGCACGCCGTCCGTGGTGCCGTTCGGCCGGTCGGTCACCTGGCGTTGCCCGCCCGTCGCCCGGTCCCATGCGTACAGCTCGTACGTCCCTGTCGCGTTCGACACGAACAGGGAGCGGTCCGGCGCGTCCTCGGCCCAGTCGGGCAGTGACACCCGGGGCGCCCGGAAGCGCTTCTCCCAGTCCGGCATCTCCTCGTTCCGCGCGGGCGAGGCGGACCCCTTGCTCTCAGTCATGGCCCCATACTGCCTGTCCCGGCCGCCCCATGGCCGGTCAGGTCCCCAGCCTGTGGACAACTTCGGCCGGCTCTTCCGATCTCCCGACGTCCCGCCCCTCGTCGCGCGGTACCGAACCGCCCGGCCGGCACCGACCCCACGGCCCGGTCCGGGGCGGGAGCCCCGTACCGTGGAGGGCGTGTACCGGTTTCTGCTGACGCCCCGTTGGTGGGGGATCAACGTCTTCGTGCTGCTCGCCATCCCTTTCTGCGTCTTCATGGGGTCGTGGCAGCTGAGCCGCTTCGAGGACCGGATGCAGGACCAGCGCAGCGCGGACGCGCAGGCGGCGTCCAACGAGCGGCAGGCCGCCCGTCCGCTGAGCGAGCTGCTGCCCGTGGACAAGGCGACGTCCGGCCGGCCGGCCACCGCGACCGGGCGCTACGACCGGCAGCTGCTCGTCCCGGACCGCGAGCTGGACGGCGAGAAGGGCTACTACGTCCTCACGCTGCTGCGGACCGACACGGGCGAGGCCCTGCCCGTCGTGCGGGGCTGGCTGCCGGGCACACCCGACCCGGCGAAGGCGCCCGCCCCGCCGAGCGGTGAGGTCAGCGTCACCGGGGCGCTGCAGGCGTCCGAGACGCCCGGGGACAACGGGGTCAGCGCGCGAGGAGGCCTGCCGGCCGGACAGACCGCGGCGATCAGCGCGGCGTCGCTGGTCAACCTGGTGCCGTACGACGTGTACGACGCGTGGGTCACGCTGGACCGCGCGGACTCCGGGATGACGGCCGTCCCGGCGACGGCGCCCGCGGGAACGGGGCTGGACCTGAAGGCGTTCCAGAACCTCGGCTACACCGGTGAGTGGTTCGTCTTCGCCGGCTTCGTGGTCTTCATGTGGTTCCGGCTGCTGCGACGCGAGGTGGAGTTCGCACGGGACGCGGAACTGGGGCTCGTACCCGAGGACGAGCCGGTGACGGCGGACGCAGGGGCCAGGTGAGGCGGGCCGGCTGAGCGGGCCGGCTGAGGCGGGGATGCCGCCTGAGGCACCCCTCCCCCGCTGCCCGCCGGCATCCGCCGCTCGCGGCGAGGCGGTCGTCCGTCAGGAGCCTGCCAGGACTCCCGTCCAGTACACCGTCCCCACGCACGCGTTCGTCACCGTCGCCGAGATCGACGGTGCTCCGCCCTCCGCCGTGTTGGTCACCGTCACGCTGCCGTCGGCCGTGCCCTCCTCCGGGAGCAACTGGGGTGACGTCCCGGTGGTGTCACCGCCCGTGGTGGTGCCGCTGTCCGTGGTGGGGTTCTCCGTGGGCGTGGGGCCGGTGGTCGGATTGCCGCCGGTGTCGCCGGACGAGTTGTCGCCGGTCGTGGGGCAGGTCTCCGAAGGGACCCAGGCGAACTTCACCTCGTACGAGGAACCCGGCTTGAGCAGCAGGGAGGCGATCTCCAGGGACGGGTCGGGCAGTGCCGCCGCCGCGTCCCCGGCGGTGTGCCGAACCGTGCTGATCCTGGTGGCGTCCGCCGCGCCTGCCGTGGCCGGCGTGACCGTGCCGGGGCCGCTGACCGTGCAGCTCACGCCCGAGACGTTGGTGAAGCGGAAGGTGCCGTAGACCGCGCCGACGGAGTCGGGGGCGTCGACGGTCTGGGTGGGCGAGCCGATCTCGGCGGCCGTGCACACCGAGGTGTCCGCCGCGCTGGTGGACGGCGTGTCGGAGGTGCCACCGGAGCCGGTGCCGCTGCCCGTGGCCTTGCCCTTCTCGTCTTCCTTCGGCGCCGCCTCGCCCTTGTCCTGGGTCCTGTCCGAGGCGTCGCCGGTGGCCCTCTCACCGCCGTCCGGGCCCTTGCCCTCGCCGGCCCCGCCCTGCGCCTGCGAGCCGTGCCCGGCGATGGAGGGGTCGGCGCCGAGTCCGGTGGCGCCGGAGACGTGCCACAGGGCCGGGATCGCGGTGCCGATGAAGAGGGCGGCCGCGGCCATGCCGACGACGGCCTGCCGCTTGCGTGCCCGTCGGGCGGGTACCGCCTTGCGCAGATGGTCCAGCGTGCCGTCGCG
This sequence comes from Streptomyces sp. NPDC003011, assembly GCF_053591515.1. NCBI lineage: Bacteria > Bacillati > Actinomycetota > Actinomycetes > Kitasatosporales > Streptomycetaceae > Streptomyces > Streptomyces sp. NPDC003011. Next base: position 24,292 of record NZ_JBSFTY010000065.1, on the reverse strand, counting down.
CGGCTCGACCTCCTGGACCGCCTGGTGCAGCAAGCTGCGCAGTGCCAGCTCGTCCGAGCCGAGCCCGGTCGGGCTCTCGTCGTCGGGGCCGTGGTTCACAGTTCCGTTCCCAGCGTGCGATTGCTTCGGCTGTTGCTCGGCCGTCCCCGGCTCGCGCCGTTCGTGGGGCTCATGGGAGACGTGCAGATGACGTCGCCCGTCTTGGTCGCCGCTCACGCCGACGCCTCCATCGTGACCCGCAGGGCCGCGATGCCGCGCGAGCCGTACGCCTTGACCGAGCCCAGCGATATCCCGAGGGTCTCGGCGACCTGCGCCTCGGTCATGTCCGCGAAGTACCGCAGGACCAGGACCTCCCGCTGGCGGCGCTGCAGCCCTTTCATCGCCTTGATCAGGGAGTCCCGCTCCAGCTGGTCGTACGCGCCCTCCTCGGCGCTCGCCATGTCGGGCATCGGCTTGGACAGCAGCTTCAGGCCGAGGATGCGGCGGCGCAGGGCCGAGCGGGACAGGTTGACGACCGTCTGGCGCAGGTACGCCAGCGTCTTCTGCGGGTCACGGACCCGTTTGCGCGCCGAGTGGACGCGGATGAACGCCTCCTGGACGACGTCCTCGCAGGAGGCGGTGTCGTCGAGGAGCAGCGCCGCGAGGCCCAGGAGCGAGCGGTAGTGGGCGCGGTAGGTCTCGGTGAGGTGGTCGACGGTGGTCCCGGCCGCCACCGTGTCGTCGGCGTACTCGGCTCCGTCGCGCTGGCTCGGTATGCGGGCGGGCCGCGCCGCGGGCATGGGCGCGATCACCGGCATGCCGTCGGGCGTGCCCGGCATCCGGGGTCGTAGGGCCGCGGGGCGGGGCCGTAGGGCCGAGCCGCGCGGGGCCGCAATGAAGTCCAGTACCTCTGCCACGCCAGTTGGACACGCTTCCCCCCGTCAGGGTTGTACGCGATCGTCCGTCTTCTGTCAGGCAGCACAACTGACTGTGCGTCAAACGCGCTCATGCCCTACCCGCTCTTCCCCTGTGTCCTGAATGACCGGAGCGTCCCCACGCTCCGTGAAGCATCCCGCGCCCTCTGGAAGGGCGTCCGCAAAGACGCTCCCCGCCCTCCGCGCGGTTGCGGAGGGCGGGGAGGCAGATCTTCGGACGCCGAGCAGGCTCGGTTCAAGAGGTCCGGACCATCGTCCGCACCCCATGTCTCACACAGATCCTACAAATGAATGCGGTTTCATCCAGGAGTTTTCCGGCGGTAATCGCCGGGCGGCCCACGTGTCGCTCCTTACACCCGGCGCTCAGGAGGGCGCTTTCGTCACGCGGACGTCATCCGGACTCCGCCGCGACCAGCTCCGCGATCTGCGCGGTGTTGAGGGCGGAGCCTTTGCGCAGGTTGTCTCCGCACACGAAGAGTTCGAGCGCCGTGGGATCGTCCAGCGCCCTGCGCACCCGGCCCACCCAGGTCGGGTCGGTGCCCACGACGTCCGCGGGCGTGGGGAACTCCCCCGCCGCCGGATCGTCGAAGAGGACGACCCCGGGGGCCGTGGCGAGGATCTCCCGCGCCTTGCGGACGGTGACCTCGCCCTCGAAGCGGGCGTGCACGGTCAGCGAGTGGGTGGTGATCACCGGCACCCGCACACAGGTCACCGCGACCGGCAGCCTGGGCAGTCCGAGGATCTTGCGGGACTCGTCGCGGATCTTCATCTCCTCGGACGACCAGCCGTCCTCACGCGGCGATCCGGCCCACGGGACGACGTTCAGCGCGACCGGCTCGGGGAACGGCCCGGTGCGGTCACCGACGGCCCGCCGCACGTCACCGGGGCTGGTCCCCAGTTCCGTGCCCGCGACCAGGGACAGCTGCTGGCGCAGCGTCTCGATGCCGGCGCGGCCGGCCCCGCTCACCGCCTGGTAGGAGGAGACGACCAGCTCGCGCAGCCCGAACTCGGCGTGCAGCGCGCCCAGGGCCACGATCATGGAGAGGGTCGTGCAGTTCGGGCTGGCGATGATGGACCGCGGCCTGACCCGGACCGTGTGCGGATTGACCTCGGGCACGACCAGGGGCACGTCCGGGTCCATGCGGAAGGCGTCCGAGTTGTCCACCACGACCACGCCCTTGGCGGCTGCGATCGGCGCCCACCGGGCGGCGACGTCGTCGGGGACGTCGAACATGGCGACGTCGACCCCGTCGAAGGCCTCCTCGGTGAGCGCCGCCACCTCGACCTGCTGACCGCGCACGGCCAGCTTGCGGCCGGCCGAACGCGGCGAGGCGATCAGCCGGATCTCGCCCCAGATGTCGGCGTGCTGGGACAGGATCTGGAGCATGACCGTACCGACCGCCCCGGTCGCGCCCACGACCGCGAGGGCCGGACGCGCAGGGCCCCCCGCCCGCCGGGCGAGGCCGGGAGAGGGGACGGTCCGTCCGGTGGGACCGGACATCAGCGGCCTGTGCCTCCGTAGACGACGGCCTCGTCGCTGTCGGAGTCGAGTCCGAAGGCGGAGTGGACCGCCCGCACGGCCTCGGTCACGTCGTCGGCCCGGGTGACCACCGAGATGCGGATCTCGGAGGTCGAGATGAGCTCGATGTTCACTCCGGCGTCGCTGAGCGCCTCGAAGAAGGAGGCGGTGACGCCCGGGTTGGTCTTCATACCCGCGCCGACCAGGGAGATCTTGCCGATCTGGTCGTCGTAACGCAGCGAGTCGAAGCCGATGCCGGCCTTGTTCTTCTCCAGGGCGTCGATGGCCTTGCGGCCCTCGGTCTTCGGCAGCGTGAAGGAGATGTCCGTCAGGCCGGTGGAGGCCGCGGACACGTTCTGCACGACCATGTCGATGTTGACCTCGGCATCGGCGATGGTGCGGAAGATGGCGGCGGCCTCGCCCGGCTTGTCGGGGACACCGACGACCGTGACCTTGGCCTCGGAGGTGTCGTGCGCGACACCGGAGATGATGGCCTGCTCCACCTTCTGTTCCCCTTGCTCGATCGGCTCACTGCTGACCCACGTGCCCTGCAGTCCGCTGAAGGACGAGCGGACGTGGATCGGGATGTCGTAGCGGCGCGCGTACTCCACACAGCGGTGGAGCAGCACCTTGGAGCCGGAGGCGGCGAGCTCCAGCATGTCCTCGAAGGAGATCCAGTCGATCTTCTTCGCCTTCTTCACCACCCGCGGGTCGGCGGTGAACACGCCGTCGACGTCGGTGTAGATCTCGCACACCTCGGCGTCGAGGGCGGCGGCCAGCGCGACGGCGGTGGTGTCGGAGCCGCCGCGGCCGAGCGTGGTGATGTCCTTCTTGTCCTGGCTGACGCCCTGGAATCCGGCCACGATGGCAATGTTGCCCTCGTCCAGCGCGGTGCGGATACGGCCCGGCGTGACGTCGATGATCCGCGCTTTGTTGTGGACCGAGTCGGTGATGACACCCGCCTGGCTGCCGGTGAACGACTGGGCCTCGTGGCCCAGGTTCTTGATCGCCATGGCCAGCAACGCCATGGAGATACGCTCTCCGGCGGTCAGCAGCATGTCGAACTCACGCCCGGCAGGCATCGGAGACACCTGCTCGGCGAGATCGATCAGCTCGTCCGTCGTGTCGCCCATCGCGGAAACGACGACGACCACCTGGTGGCCGTTCTTCTTCGCTTCCACGATCCGCTTGGCGACGCGCTTGATGCCCTCGGCATCGGCTACGGAGGAGCCTCCGTACTTCTGCACGACAAGGCCCACGTGCGCTCCTCGCTCAGTCAGTCTGGGTATACGCAGTCACACATACGCACATGTGCTGCGGTCGGCTCAGTCTATCGAGCGCCCGAAATCCGCCTCTGCGGTATCGCATGCTGAGACCGGCGCCCAGGTCAGCGCATGCCCGTGCGCGACGCTCCGGAAAAGTGCCAAGGGTCACAGGTGACAGCTGTGAATTAACTTTCAAGTACTAAGGTTCCGCCTGTGCACGTACTTCTCGTGGAAGACGACGAGCCTGTCGCCCAGTCCCTGCGGCGCGGCCTGACCCGCTACGGCTTCGAGGTCGACTGGGTCACCACGGGCGCCGCCGCCCTGGCCCACCCCGAGCCCTACGACGTCGTCCTGCTGGATCTCGGCCTGCCCGACACCGACGGCCTCGACGTCTGCAAGGCGCTGCGCGAGCGCGGTGACGTCCCGATCATCGTGATCAGCGCGCGCAGCGACGAGACGGACCGGGTGGTGGGCCTCGAACTGGGCGCCGACGACTACGTGTCCAAGCCGTTCGGCGTCCGCGAGGTCATCGCGCGGATACGGGCGGTGATGCGGCGCACGCAGCCGCGCACGTCCCCGGAGAACGGCCCGGACCGTTACGGCTCGCGCCTCACCGTGGACCGCAAGGCCGCCCGGGTCCGCCTGGACGGCGGAGAAGTGGCCCTGGCACCCAAGGAGTACGACCTGCTGGCCTTCCTCACCGAGGAGCCGGGCGCGCTGATGTCGCGTGAGCAGATCATGGAGGCGGTCTGGGACGCGAACTGGTTCGGCCCGACCAAGACGCTGGACGTGCATGTGGCGGCGCTGCGGCGGAAGCTGAAGGGCGCGATCACCATCGAGGCGGTGCGCGGGGTCGGCTTCCGGCTCGAAATCGACAGCGACGGCGACGGCGACGGCGACGGCGACGGCGGTACCGGCGCCCCATGAACCGCCAGCTCATCCGCAGCTACATCCTGCTCGTCGCGGTCGCCATCTTCCTGTTCACGGTGCCGGTCGCGTTCACGCTCACCGAGCAGCTGCGGGACGACACCGCGGTGTCCGTCCAGCGCGAGGCCGCCACCATGGCGCTGCTGCTCGGCAACGACGACACCATCTCGTGCGACGCCCTGGAGCAGATGGCCAAGGCGTACACCAGCGAGACGCCCGGCACGGTCCAGGCGACCGCCGCCGGCGGCTGCGTACCGGACCTGCCCCGGCCCCGGAAGGACGCGGCCCTGACCCGCGCCCTGGAGGACGGCACGCCCACGCCCGACTGGGGCACCGACGTCATCTGGGGCCGGCAGCTGGTGGTCACCGTCCCCGCGCGCGAGCGGACGGCCGGCCAGGACTCCCACCAGGGCCCGGCCGTCGGCGCCGTACGGATCGTGTACGGGACGTCGGACATGACCGCGCGGCTCTGGCAGATCTGGGGTTTCCGGGCGGGCCTGGCCGTACTGGTGCTGGCGGCGGCCGCCGCGATCGGCGCGTTCGCCGCCCGCCGGATCACCGCCCCGCTGCGCGAACTCAACGCCATGGCCAGCAAGTTCAGTGACGGCGACCTGACCGCGCGGTCGCCGGTGACGGGCCCGCCGGAGACGCAGACGCTGGCCCGCACCCTCAACCAGGGCGCGGAACGCCTGGACACGCTGGTCGCCTCCCAGCGCATCTTCGTCGCGGACGCCTCCCACCAGCTCCGTACCCCGCTCACCGCGTTGCGCCTCTCGCTGGACAACATCGCGGACGGCGTGGACGACGAGCTGGTCCGGGAGGACGTGGAGCAGGCGACCGCCGAGGTGGTCCGGATGAGCCGTCTGGTCAACGGCCTGCTGGTGCTGGCGCGGGCCGAGGCGAAGGTGACGGCGGCGGAGCCGCTGGCTCTGCGGGACATCGTGGACGAGCGTCTGACGGTGTGGAGGCCGGCCGCCGACGAGCGCGGAGTCACCATCGCGCTCAGGGGGAGTATCGACGGCCGGCTGCTGGTGATGGCCAGCCCCGGTGCCCTGGACCAGGTGCTGGACAACGTGTTCTCCAACGCTCTGGAGGTCTCGCCGGACGGCGGGACGATCACGGTCCGGGCCGAGGCGCCGGGCGACGAGGTGGTGCTGTCGGTGCTGGACGGGGGTCCTGGCATGTCGGACGCCGAGAAGTTGCGCGCCTTCGACCGGTTCTGGCGCGGCCAGGGCCTGACCGGCCGGTCCGGCTCCGGACTCGGCCTCGCCGTGGTCCGGCAGCTGGTGACGGACGACGGCGGAACGGTGACGCTCCGGGACGCCCCCGGCGGCGGCCTGTGCGTGGAGATCCGCCTGCGGGCCGCGCCCAGGAGCACCGGCTGAGGGTCAGCCCTGCGGCATCGCCGAGGAGTGGTGGTTGAAGATCAGCCACGCGCCGTCGACCTTCTCGTACGTGTACGTGTAGCGGGCCTTGACCACGCGCTTCTCGCCGGTGTCGTGGTCGGTGAGCGTGAACGCGTACACGCCGGTGTCGACCGCGGAGTTGCCGTCGAGGACGGTGACGATCGTCTCGACCTTCTTGCCGACCGGCTTGTTGCGCAGGAAGTGGTCGAAGTAGTCGACGATCTGGGCGCGGTCGGTGCGGACCTGGTTGGAGACGGTGGGCAGCAGGACCGCGTCCTTCGCGTACAGGTCGGCCACCTGCTGCGAGTCACCGGTCTGCAGGGCGGCGTTCCAGGTGTCGAACAGCCCGGCGATCTGCGCCTTGTCCGCCCTCTTCGGGGAGTTGTGGCCCGCCAGGCTCACACCGGCGGTGACGGTGGCCACGGCGACCAGGGTGGCGGTGGTGACGACGGCTGCGCGCTGCGCCACGGAACGACGGGTCATCGCTGTCTCCTGCGGTTCGAGGGGAGGTGCCTCCCCCTCCGCCTTCGCTGGGGCGCGGGCGGTGGGGAGTGACTCCAGACTCGCTCTCCGCCGGTTAGCGCCGGTGCAGCCGACGTACAGGGGAGAGACAGGAGGGACCCAATTGACGTTCCGTACGGGCCCGACTACGCGGAGGAGTCGCGGGACGGGCCCGCGAGCGGCCCGTGAGCGCCGGGGCGGTCCGCGATCGCCGGAGCGGTGCCCGGCCGTCTCTTGCCTGCCGGACACCGACCGCGTGGTGCGGGCTGCCTACGTCACCGGCCGCATCCCGAGCGGCGCGCCGATCTCCTCCACCATCACCCGGCCCGCCTCGAACTCCAGCGTGTCGTCGCCGACGGACTGGTCCGTGTCCAGGCCGTCGAGTTCGGCCAGCGGCTGGTTCAGGCGGACGTGGGCCACGATCGACTGCAGCGCGCGCAGGGTCGCCGACGCCGTCGAGCCCCAGTTGGAGAAGTAGGAGAACTGCCACCACCACAGGGCCTCCGTGGTGCGGCCGGCCCGGTAGTGGGCCATGCCGTGGCGGAGGTCGGCGATGACGTCGGCCAGGTCGTCGGAGATGCGGGCCGGGACCGGCGCCTTGCGGGGCTCGTAGGGGTCGAAGACCTCCGAGTAGACGTCGATCGGCTCCAGGAGACGGGCCAGGTTCTCCCGCAGGTCGTCCACGTCGGGCTCCGGGCCCAGGTCGGGCTCGTAGCGCTCGTCGGGAAGGATGTCCTCGTGGGCGCCCAGGCGGCCGCCGGCCAGGAGGATCTGGGAGACCTCCAGGAGGAGGAAGGGGACCGCCGAGTCCGGCTCGTCGCCCTTCGCGACCTCCGTGACGGCCACCAGGAAACTCTCCACCTGGTCCGCGATCTGGACCGCGAAATCGTCGGGGTCGTGGCTGGTCACGTGCAGCTTGGCGTCAGACATCTAGGAGTCGTCTCCCCTCGAAGGCGCGGCCGAGGGTCACCTCGTCCGCGTATTCCAGGTCGCCACCCACCGGGAGGCCGCTGGCCAGGCGGGTGACCCTGAGGCCCATGGGCTTGATCATGCGGGCGAGGTACGTGGCCGTCGCCTCGCCCTCGAGGTTCGGGTCCGTGGCGAGGATCAGCTCGGTGACGGTGCCGTCGGCCAGGCGCGCCAGGAGTTCCCTGATCCGGAGGTCGTCGGGCCCCACGCCCTCGATCGGGCTGATCGCGCCGCCCAGGACGTGGTACCTGCCGCGGAACTCGCGGGTGCGTTCGATGGCCACGACGTCCTTCGGCTCCTCGACCACGCAGATCACCGAGAGGTCGCGGCGGGTGTCACGGCAGATGTTGCACAGTTCCTCCTGTGCCACGTTGCCGCAGGTCGCGCAGAAGCGGACCTTCGCCTTGACCTCCATCAGGCACTGCGCGAGACGCCGTACGTCCGTCGGTTCCGCCTGCAGGATGTGGAAGGCGATCCGCTGCGCGCTCTTGGGACCGACGCCGGGAAGCCGCCCCAGCTCGTCGATGAGGTCCTGGACCACGCCTTCGTACAACGGAGTGCCCGTCCTTCCTGCTTGTCGAGGTCCTTCTGTACGTACGGTAGTTGGCCGGTGCCCGTCTTAGATAGGCAGGCCAGGCCACGGATCGGAACGGATCAGAACGGCAGGCCGGGGATGCCGCTGCCGCCGCCCAGGCCCTGGGCCAGCGGGCCGAGCTTCTGCTGCTGGAGGGTCTGCGCGTTCTCGTTGGCCGCCTGGACGGCCGCGACGACCAGGTCGGCGAGGGTCTCGGTGTCCTCCGGGTCCACCGCCTTCGGGTCGATCTTCAGCGCGCGCAGCTCGCCGGCGCCGGTGACCGTGGCCTTCACCAGGCCGCCGCCCGCCTGGCCTTCCACCTCGGTCCTGGCGAGTTCCTCCTGGGCGTTCGCCAGGTCCTGCTGCATCTTCTGGGCCTGCTGCAGCAGCTGCTGCATGTTGGGCTGGCCACCACCGGGGATCACGATCAGCTCTCCTTGGTCGGTACGGGTTTTCCCGTTCAGCACGAGCCTACGTGGTCCTCGCGGCCGTCGCCCCAGCACTCTTTCGAGTGAGTGGGCCGGGAACCCTATACCTGATCAAGGGCCTCTTCCGGGCGGAAAAGAGGTGAAAGCAACGTCTTCGCCACCCATTGGGCGGTAGGAAGGTTCCGGCGCATCGGTATCAGCATGAGCATCAGGCGTCACGCGGTGTGACAGGTCGTGCTCGTTCGGGATCAGGTAGGGAGTGCCGGGTGGGTCAGCCGGAGATGCAGCCCGAGGGTCCGCCTCAGGACGGGCGGGGCGAGGGGGCGGCCGGACTGCGGCCGGGCGATCTGACGGGGCGGGCGTTTCCGCTCGGCGACTGGGGCGCGCCGGCGGAGCGGCTGGACGAGTTGTACCGGTGGGTGGAGCGCGGAGCCCTGGAGACCTCCGCCTGGTATCTCGCGGACCGGGTGGGGAAGCGGCGCGCGGCGCGGGTGCTGCGGGCGGGTGCGGCGGGCGGGGCGGTGGCGGGGGCCGCGCTGCCCCTGCTGGACATGACGGGGGTGGTGGGCGGGGTCGCGCCCTGGGGGTATCTGGCGCTGCTGCTGGGGGTGGCGTGCGTCGCCGGGGACCGGTTCTTCGGGGTGACATCCGGCTGGATAAGGGACGTGGCGACCGCGCAGGCGGTGCAGCGGCGGCTCCAGGTGCTGCAGTTCGACTGGGCCTCGGAGAGCGTGCGGGAGGTGCTGGGTCCGGCGGACGGCACCGCGAGCGAGGCGGCGGACCGGTGTCTCGGCGTGCTGCGGAGGTTCTCGGAGGACGTGACGGAGCTGGTCCGGACGGAGACGGCGGACTGGATGGTGGAGTTCCGGACGGGGGCGGCGCCGCTGGGCATCCAGTCGGTGGGGGTCGTGGGACAGCGGCAGGACCCGGGGGCGGGGGGACAGGGCCGGTTTCCCCTGCCGCCCGGTTCCGGGGCGCGGCCCAACATGCCCCGGCAGCGGCCGCCCGAGCCCAGGTGACCGGAATGGGTGTCGGCGTCGGGGCGCCCAGGTGACGGGCTGTGGACCGGAGCGCGTCTCGGTCACTGCCGGGTGTACGTGAGTTTCTCGTCCGTGCCGGTGTTGGTGCGCTGGAGGGTGCCGTCCGGCAGCAGGGTGATCTCGCTCGCCGCGCCCGGCGAACAGGACGAACGCGGCTCGCCGGCCGTCACCGTGGACGGGCCGATCCGCAACGGGCCCTGCCCGTCCGGCACTTCGGACAGGTCGGCCTGGAACACGCAGTGGTAGGTGCCGTTCGCGGTGGGGCCGTCGGCGACCAGGGACAGCACCGTGTCGCCCGCCTCGCCCTGCTGGAGGGTGAGCGCGCGGGTGTGGCGGCCGTCGGCGTTGTCGATCGTGGCGGCCCAGGTGCCCAGGTAACCGGCCGGGATCGCGCCGTCCGCCGGTGACGCGGAGGAGGCCGACGGCGAGGGGGAGGCGGACGTCGGGCCGGGCGTGGGCGGGCCCGGGGTCGTGGAGGCGGTCACGGAGGGGGACGGGCCGGACGTGCCGTCCGCCTGGTCGTCGCCGCCGCCGTTCAGCAGGGCGTAGACCGAGCCGCCGGCGGCCAGCGCGACGACCAGGGCGACGAGGACGAGGACCGCGGTGGAGCGGGAGCTCCTCCTGGGGCCTTGGGGGGCGGTGGGGCCGTAGGGCGCGGCGGGGGTGGCGGGCGGCGGGCCGTACGGCGGGGTCCCGCCGGGGCCGCCGTACTGGGCGTACGGCGGGGTGGAGCCGATCTGCTGGTACGGCGGGGCGGCGCCGTGCGCGCCGGGTCCCGTCGGCCAGGCGCCGGCGGTGCCGGGGGTGCCGGGCTGTTGCGGGTGGCCGTACGCCGAGGGCTGCGGGTGTGGCTGCGGGTAGCCGTACGCGGGGTGGGCGGGCGCGCTGCCCGGGGCGCCGTTCCCGAAGGCCCCGGGGGCCGGGGGCAGAGGCGCGGGCGGGGCGCTCGGGTGGCCGGGGCTGCCCGGACCTGCCGCGCTTCCCGGGCTTCCCGGGCTTCCCGGCACAGGCGTCTGGACGCCGTGGCCCGCGACGACCGTGGGCAGGTGGTCCGTGCGCGCCCCGCTGCCCGGCTGCCCCGGCACGGGCGGGCCGGGGGGCACCGCGGGGGCGGACTCGTCACCGGCGGCGGCGTGCTCGGGCGAGGCGGCGGGCCCGGGCACCGGGACGGGGACCGAACCGGCGGCGGACGGGCGCCCGGAGACGGCACCTGGCGTGGCACCGAGGGCTCCACCGGCCGGGGCGCCGGGAGCCGAGCCCCTCACCGCGTCGGACGAGGCGCCGGGCGCGGGTCCCGTCGCCGCGCCGACCGGTCCCCCGGAGGCATCGTCCGGGGAGCCGTCGGACCCCGCCTGCCCGGCGCCGCGTGAACCGTCCGGCTGCGGCGGGACAGGAGTCCGCGCCTCGGCCGGCCCGGCCGGACCGGCGACGGACGCCCCTGCGGCCCCCGAAGCCGAAGCCGTCCCCGGGCCCGTCGCCGGACCCGAAGCCGTCCCCGGGCCCGTCGCCTCCGGATCCTCCGTGTCCAGCAACCGGACCGCGTGCCGCCCCAGTTGGGCCACCAGTTCGCCCGGCAGCCACGGATCCCGTGCCCGTCCCCCGCAGACGGTGTCCTCCGCGCCCGTGCGCTCCAGGACGCTGTCCAGCGTCGGACGGGCTTCGGGGAACTTGCGCAGACAGTCGCGGACGAGGTCGGCGATGCTCTCCGGGACGCCCTCCAGGTCGGGTTCCTCCTGGGCGATGCGGAACATCAGGGCGTGCACCCCGCTGTTGGCGGTGCCGAAGGGGAGCTTGCCGGTGGCGGCGTAGGCCAGGACCGAGCCCAGGCAGAAGACGTCGCAGGCAGGGGTGATCCGGTCCCCCCGCACCTGCTCCGGCGCCATGAAGCCCGGCGAGCCGATCAGCGCGCCGGTCCTGGTCAGGCCGCCGTCCGTCACCGTCTCCAGGGCCCGCGCGATGCCGAAGTCGATGACCCGGGGGCCGTCGATCGTCACCAGCACGTTGGACGGCTTGAGGTCGCGGTGGACGATCCCGGCGGCGTGCACGTCCTTCAGCGCGTGCGCGAGCCCGGCCGCGAGGATGCGGACCGTGCGTTCGGGCAGGGCCCCGTGGTCGTGGCCGACGATCTGCTGGAGGCTGGGCCCGGCGACGTACCCGGTGGCGACCCAGGGCACCGGGGCCTCGGTGTCCGCGTCCAGCACCGGCGCCGTCCAGTACCCGCCGACCTGCCGCGCGGCCCGCACCTCCTGCCGGAAGCGGGCCCGGAACTCGTCCTGCGCGGCCAGTTCCTCCCGTACGAGTTTGACGGCGACCGTGCGCCCCCGGTCGGACCGGGCGACGTACACCTGGCCCATCCCGCCGGCGCCGAGCCGCGCCAGCAGCCGGTACGAGCCGATCCGTTGTGGGTCCCCGGGCCCCAGCTTCTCCATCGCCCGCCGCCTTCCCCCCGCCCGTGAGCAACAGACCGAGGATAGTGCGGGGCCGGTGCGCGGCGAGTCGGGCGTTGTCTACGGTTCCGTAACAGGCGGGCCCACTCGGTCGAGCACCTCGGACAGCCGTTCCAGCACCCGTACGGCGTCCGCGAGTTCGGTGTCGTCGTCCCCGTACGCCTGCGCCAGCCGGTCGGCGAAGGCCGCGTGCCCGGGGTCGACGCGGGCGACGGCCGACCGTCCGTCCTGCGTGGGCGCGAGGAGTTTGGCCCGCCGGTGCGCGGGGTTGGGCCGGTACTCGGCCAGGCCCTTGGCCACCAGCAGGTCGGCGACGCGCTGCACGCTCTGCCGGGTGATGCCCATCGCGCGGGCGATGCCGGACACCGGCAGCGGCTCCCCGAGCACCGCGCCGAGCACCTGCCACCAGGCGGCGGTCAGTCCGGCGGGCTTCGCCAACTCCTCGGCCACGGCGAGGAACTGGCCGTTCAGCCGGAAGACACCGAGCGCGCCGCGGCTCAGCAGGTCCTGCCGCTCCCGGCTCACCGCCCGGTCTCCGCCTTCTCCAGTACGGCGTACGCCTTCGGGTCGGAGTCGTGGAACAGGCGGTACCAGGCGTCCAGCACCTCGCCCTCGTACACCCCGAGGAGCCGGAAGATCTCCCGGGCGAAGGCGACGGGCTCGGTCGGGCCGGCGGTGATCAGGCCCCGGTCGGTGACGGCGTCCGCGTCGACGTACCGCTCGCCGCCGCCGTATCCCGTCGCGGCCAGGTAGAAGGAGATCGCGCTGGTGTGATCGCGGTCGTCGAGCAGGCCCTCGCGGGCGAGTCCGGCGGTGGCCCCGCAGATCGCGGCGACGGGCACACCGGCGTCCAGGAAGGCGCGGGCCGCGCGGGCGAAGGGCGCGAGGTCGTCGGACCCGTCCCACAGGTCGGCGCCGGGGAGGATCAGCAGGGCGCTGTCGTCCGGCTGCACCTGGTCCAGGGCCAGGTCGGGCTGGACGCGCAGGCCGCCGATGCTGACCACCGGCTCCCGCGTGGGCCCCACCGTCCGGACCTCGTACCCGGCGCGCGCCAGGAAGGCCGTCGCGTGACCGGTCTCCCAGTCGGCGTAGGTGTCGTACACGGCGAGATGCACGGGCTTGCGGCTCATGGGTGCCTCCTGGGACCGTTCCCTCGGACATCGATGACAACATGCTGTCATGTCGACAGAAGACTGTCAACCTCCGGCTCCGGCTCCTTCTTCGACAACCTGTCGCGGAAAGTCGCCGTCCACAGACAGGACGCCGATACCGCCTCCGTGTCGCGGACACCTACCCTCGGGCCATGACCCCTCAGCCAAACCCCGAGGTCGGCGCCGCCGTGAAGGCCGCGGACCGTGCGCACGTGTTCCACTCCTGGTCCGCGCAGGAGCTCATCGACCCGCTCGCCGTCGCCGGCGCCGAGGGGTCCTGCTTCTGGGACTACGACGGCAAGCGGTACCTCGACTTCTCCAGCGGGCTCGTCTACACGAACATCGGCTACCAGCACCCGAAGGTCGTCGCGGCGATACAGGAGCAGGCCGCGCGCATGACCACGTTCGCGCCCGCTTTCGCGATCGAGGCGCGGTCGGAGGCGGCGCGGCTGATCGCCGAGCGGACGCCCGGCGACCTGGACAAGATCTTCTTCACCAACGGCGGGGCCGACGCCGTGGAGCACGCCGTGCGGATGGCGCGACTGCACACCGGGCGCGCGAAGGTGCTGTCGGCGTACCGCTCCTACCACGGCGGTACGCAGCAGGCCGTGAACATCACCGGCGACCCGCGCCGCTGGGCCTCCGACGGCGCCACGGCCGGTGTCGTGCACTTCTGGGCGCCCTACCTGTACCGCTCCCGCTTCTACGCCGAGACCGAGGAACAGGAGTGCGCGCGGGCGCTGGAGCACCTGGAGACGACGATCGCCTTCGAGGGTCCGGCGACGGTCGCCGCGGTCGTCCTGGAGACGATTCCGGGGACGGCCGGGATCATGGTCCCGCCGCCCGGCTACCTCGCCGGGGTCCGGGAGATCTGCGACAAGTACGGGATCCTCTTCATCCTGGACGAGGTGATGGCCGGGTTCGGGCGGACCGGCGAGTGGTTCGCGGCCGGCCTGTTCGACGTGGTGCCGGACCTGATGACCTTCGCCAAGGGCGTGAACTCCGGGTACGTGCCGCTCGGCGGGGTCGCGATCTCGGGGGCCGTCGCGGAGACCTTCGCGAAGCGGCCCTACCCGGGCGGGCTGACGTACTCGGGGCATCCGCTGGCGTGTGCGGCGGCCGTCGCGACGATCGGCGTGATGGCCGAGGAAGGGGTCGTCGAGAACTCGGCCCGGCTCGGGGCGGACGTCGTCGGGCCGGCGCTGCGGGAGCTGGCCGAGCGGCATCCGTCGGTGGGCGAGGTGCGCGGCGTCGGCATGTTCTGGGCCCTGGAGCTGGTGCGGGACCGGGAGACCCGGGAGCCGCTCGTGCCGTACAACGCGGCAGGCGAGGCGAACGCGCCGATGGCGGCGTTCGGCTCCGCCGCGAAGGCGGGCGGCCTGTGGCCGTTCATCAACATGAACCGGACGCATGTGGTGCCGCCGTGCACCATCGGCGAGGCGGAGCTGAAGGAAGGGCTGGCGGTGCTGGACGCGGCGCTGTCGGTGGCGGACGAGTACACGCGGTGAGCGGTGCGGTGGGCGGTGGGGTGACGCGGTGGTGAGCGGTGTGCCGGGCGCCGAGGTGAACGCCATGGTGGTGCCGTGGTGAGCGCCGTCGCGGGCACCGGGCGGGGGCCGGCGTAAGGACCGGGTACCGGGGCGACTCGAACGCGTAAGGTGGCGTGCTCGTAGACATGTACGTGCACGCCACTCGAACGCGACGAGGGAGACGCCACGACCATGCCCAGTAGCGGCACCGGCGCCGTGACCCGCAGCACCCTGCGGCAGCAGATAGCCGACGCGCTTCGCGACGAGGTACTGGCCGGGCGGTTGCAGGCGGGGCAGGAGTTCACGGTCAAGGAGATCGCCGAGCAGTACGGCGTCTCCGCGACACCGGTCCGCGAGGCCCTGGTCGACCTCTCCGCGCAGGGACTCCTCGACGCCGACCAGCACCGGGGCTTCCGGGTGCACGAGTACTCGGTCGAGGACTTCCGGGGCATGATCGAGGCCCGCAGCCTGGTCACCGACGGGATGTTCCAGGCCCTCGACAGCGGCCACCAGGGGTACAGGGAGCTCGACGACCCGCGTACCGCCGCCGCCGTCGCGGGGGTACGGCGGCGGGGCGAGGAGGCCCAGCGGGCCGCCGGGGCCGGTGACCTGACCATCCTGATCGGCTACGACCTGCGCTTCTGGCGTGAGCTGAGCGCCCTGTTCGGCAACCCCTACCTCGCCGACTTCCTGAACCGGCTCCGCGTGCAGACCTGGGTGTGCACGGTGCAGCACCTGCGCCGGCAGACCGATCTGCGCGGCCGGCTGTGGTCCGGCCACAGCGAACTGGTGAACGCCCTGTCCCAACGGGACACCGCGACCGCCCGGACGATCGTCGCCGCGTACAACACGCACTCCCTGGCCCTGATCGAAGGACTGGCGGCGCCGGGCTGAGGCGTGGGGCTCCATGGGCCGGGTGCGCGTCGGACGGATGAGGCGGTCCGGGCGGCCGGATTGCGCCGGATCGGCCGGGGCCGGGGTGAGCGGGGCGGGTCCGGGTAGGGGATCTGCACAAGGCGGGCCGAGGCAGGGCGCGTCGGGCCGGGGCGGCCGGGGCAGGGCTCGTCGGGGCGAGCGCATCGGGTACCTGGTGTCCGGGCGCGCCGGGTCGTGCCGGGGCGTGCCGGACCGGGCGCGCGTCGCGTCCGGCCGGGAGGCGCACAGGGGCAGCCGACCGGGTGCCGTACCGATTACCCTGCCTTGACCACCATGCGACCACCCCTGTGCGCCGCGAGTAACCGAGGAGCTGTCTTTTGGCCTGTGACCTGTGGCTGGTGCCGCTCGTCGACGTGTTGTGCCACACCCCGGACAACCCGTTCGCCGAGGAACTCGCGCAATACAACAAGGTGCTCGCCGAGGCCGGACTGCCGCCGGTGCCGGTGTACCAGTACATGCCGGGCCTGTCCGGCGACGTGGCCCCGGTGGCCGGCTTCGACTACGACGCGCTGCACTTCCTGCGCCGCGCCTATCTGCTCCAGGTGTGCGGCCTGCCGGTGACACCGGTGGACGAACTGGGCGGCGACTACGAGCAGTTGCTGGAGATGTTCGAGGCGACGGCCCAGCAGTCGCACCTGGTCTGGCACTACGACCACGCCGGCGCGTACGTGCCCGTCGACTTCCCGCACCCCCTCGCCAACGACGAACTCCTCGCCGGGGGCGGCCCGTTGGGCTCCTCCCAGACCCTGCTGCGGGAGCTGGAGTTCGTGGCCCGGACCATCGGCATCGATCCGGCCAACCCGCCCGCGCCCCCGGAACCGCCGGCCGCTCCCACAGAGCTGGAGGAGCCCGCCGTACCGGCTCCCTACGACCCGAGCCCCTTCGCCCGCGAGCGCCACGTCTGGCTGGGGCTGCACGCGGCGGCGACACGGAGCCTGGCGCAGGGGTCGATGATCGTCTTCAGCTGAGGGTCAGCGGCCCAGCTGGGACAGGCCCTTCTGCACGTCCTCGATGTTCATCACCGGGGTGTAGGAGATCTCGGCACCCAGGTTGAGGAAGAAGGGCTCGCTGATCACCGGCATCTGGGAACTGTCCTGCATGTCGAAGACCAGGAAAGCGGTGCGCTTGCCGTGGTCGGAGGTGAAGTAGGCCGCTTCGGGCTTGATCTGCTCCACCGACTCCTGGATCAGCTTCGCCATGGTCCCGTTCCGGATGGCCTCGTTCGCCTTCTCCGTGTCCATCGACGCCTTGAGCAGTACGCGCATCGGACTCACCTTCTTCTGGTCGACGCACGTGTGTGGTGGGCTTCAGGATATGCCCGATCTACACCGTTGGTGTATACATGTCCGATTTGATCGTACGGATGCCGGTGCCGCGATACCCCGTGGGCGTCCGTGGCAGCACGTCCTAGGAGTGATCTCCATGCGTGTGCCCCCGTCCGGGTTCCGGACGGGGGCACACGCATGAGAGCCCTGCTGAACCGCCGTACTAGATGAACGAGTTGATCTCGATCGTCTCAGTCCGGCCCGGGCCCACGCCGATCGCGGAGATCGGGGCGCCGGACATCTCCTCCAGCGCCTTGACGTAGTCCTGGGCGTTCTTCGGCAGGTCGGAGAAGGACTTCGCCTTGGAGATGTCCTCGGACCAGCCCGGCAGCATCTCGTAGACCGGCTTCGCGTGGTGGAAGTCGGACTGCGAGTACGGGAGTTCCTCGACGCGCTTGCCGTCGATCTCGTACGCCACGCAGACCGGGATCTGCTCCCAGCCGGTCAGGACGTCCAGCTTGGTGAGGAAGAAGTCGGTCAGGCCGTTCACGCGGGTCGCGTACCGGGCGATGACCGCGTCGAACCAGCCGCAGCGGCGGTCACGGCCGGTGGTGACGCCCTTCTCGCCGCCGATGCGGCGCAGCGCCTCGCCGTCCTCGTCGAGGAGTTCCGTCGGGAACGGTCCGGCACCCACCCGCGTGGTGTACGCCTTCAGGATGCCGATGACCCGGCTGATCTTCGTCGGCCCGACACCGGCGCCCGTGCAGGCACCGCCCGCGGTGGGGTTGCTGGACGTCACGAACGGATAGGTCCCGTGGTCGATGTCCAGCAGCGTGCCCTGGCCGCCCTCGAAGAGGACGACCTTGTCCTGCTCCAGGGCCTGGTTGAGCACCAGGACCGTGTCGGCGACGTACGGGGCGAGCTTGTCCGCGTACACCAGCAGTTCCTCGACCACCTGGTCGACGGCGATGGCGCGCCGGTTGTACAGCTTGGTGAGGATCTGGTTCTTGACGTCGAGGGCCGCCTCCACCTTCTGGGTGAGGATCGACTCGTCGTACAGGTCCTGGACGCGGATGCCGACCCGGTTGATCTTGTCCGCGTAGGTGGGACCGATGCCGCGACCGGTGGTGCCGATCTTGCGCTTTCCGAGGAAGCGTTCCGTCACCTTGTCGACGGTGACGTTGTACGGCGTGATGATGTGAGCGTTGCCGCTGATGAGGAGCTTGGAGGTGTCGACGCCACGCTCGTTCAGTCCGCTCAGCTCGGAGAGCAGGACCGACGGATCGACGACGACGCCATTACCGATGACCGGGGTACACCCCGGGGACAGGATTCCGGAAGGGAGGAGGTGGAGGGCGTACTTCTGATCGCCCACGACTACCGTGTGGCCGGCGTTGTTGCCGCCCTGGTAGCGCACCACATAGTCCACCGAGCCACCGAGCAGGTCGGTTGCCTTTCCCTTGCCTTCGTCACCCCACTGAGCACCGAGCAGCACAAGTGCGGGCACGCGCGTACACCCCTTCCGGGCGGGGCATGTCCAAGGTCGGAGGTGTACGCGTCACAGTTCGTGCCTCGTACACCGGCGGCCTTCGTCGGCCGCGACCCGTCGGACCGGATGCCCCGGAATAGACGAAGCCCCTGGCGCAATAGCGCAAGGGGCTCTTGCACAAAGATGCTACCCGAGGAAGCGAGGCAGGACCGAGGTGGCGACTTTCGCGACGTCCGATCAGTTGCTGGTGGTGATCGATCCGGTCGCCCGGCGGACGGACGGAGAGGCCGTACGGATCGCGAAAGACGTGCTCAGCGGGGGTGCGGCGCACACGAAGGTCTGCCTTCCCGACAGTCCCGAGGAATTCGCCCGGGTGCTGGAGCGGCGGGGTTCGCGGCGGCCGGTGGTGATCGGCGACGACCGCGCGCTGGTCCGTGCGGTGTCCCTGCTGCACCGGCGGCGGGAGCTGGCCGGATGCGGAATGTCGGTGGTGCCGGTGGGCGCCGCCCAGGCCCTGGCCCGTTCCCTGGGCATCCCCGCGGGCGCGGTGGCCGCGGCACGGGCCGTCCTGGACGGGGCCGAGCGGCGCATGGACCTGCTGGTCGACGAGAGCGACGGGGTGGTGCTGGGGGCGTTGCGGATACCGCCGCTGGCGGGGGCGGCGCAGGACGCGGCGGAGGCCGGCCGGCACGTCGCCGAGTTCGACTCCGGCCGCCCCTGGATACGCACCTGCCAGTCCCTCGTACGGACCCTGGTGACGGCCCGTCCCGCCCGCTCGCCCTCGCCGGCGTCCGCCCCCGGCCCCTCCCGTCTGCGGGTGGAGGTGGACGGCGTCACGCTGGTGGACCTGGACCAGCCGCTGGAGGCCCTGTCGGTCACCCCGGGCGCCTCGGGGACGGTCGAGGTCGAGGCCCGGCCGCTGTCGGTGGGCGCGGAGGCGACTCCGCTGCTGGCGACGGGGCGGCGGATCACCGTGTCGGGGCCGGACTTCCGCTACCGGGCGGACGCGGCGGTGTCGGGGCCGGTGCGGAGGCGGACGTGGACGGTGTGGGAGGGGGCCTGGGGGCTGACGTTGCCGGTGGCGGCACGTGGTGATCACTCACTTGGGTGATCACATCCCGGAACGCGCCCGTCCGCGCCGGTCTCCGGTGACGCTGGTGTCCGCCTACGAAGGGAGGCACCATGACGGTTATGGCAGAGCGCATGTCGTCTCAGATCTCGGTGGACATGTTCGAGCGGATCGCCGCATTCGCCGAACGTGAGGACGAGACCGTCAGGTTCGAGTTCATCGACGGACGGATCGGGCTCAGGAAAGTGACGAACGGCAACCACAGCACCATCATCATGTGGCTGATCCGGCAGTGCATGCAGGCCCGGCCCGAACTCGACCTCAACCCGACGCAGGGCCTGAAGGTGGAGGCCTACCGTAACGGCCGTGCCCTTCCTGACGGCGTACTCGCACCCGTCGGGCACTTCGCCGGCCAGGGCGACTGGGCCGACGCCGACGGCGTCCTGATGACGGTCGAGATCACCTCGTACGACTCGGACACGCACGACCGCGACCGCCTGGAGAAGCCCCGGGGGTACGCCGAGGCCGAAATCCCCGTCTACCTGCTGATCGACCGCGAGCACGCCTCCGTCGTCGTGCACAGCAAGCCCGACCCGAAGGACGGATACCGGGACATCCACACGGTCAAGATCGGCGACGAGGTCACCCTCCCCGAACCCGTCGCCATCACGCTCGACACCGGCCAGCTCAAGCCCTACCTGGACTGAGCCGGGGCCACCGTCGCCAGCGCGTCCGACTCGTCCTTCAGCCCCACCCCCGTCAGCCCCAGCTCCCGCGCCCTGCCCGTCAGCGCCGCCAGCTTCCCCGCCGCCGCCTCGTACGCCAGGCCCAGCGGGGGCCGGATGTTGGACAGGCAGTTGCGGTCGGCGTCGGTGGTCACGCCGGGCTGCGGACCGTACGTGAGGTACGCGCCCAGGGAGTCCGCCGCCGACATGCCGGGCCGCTCCCCGACCAGGACGACCACCATCGCCGCGCCCATCGCGTGGGCGATGTCGTCGCCGAGGGCCACCCGGGCCTGTTCGGCGAGGACGACGGGGGCCACCCGCCAGTCGGCCGGCAGCCGGGACGTCGTCGCCCGCACCACCGCCGCCGCGTGCTCGTGCACCGCCCGGCTGGACAGCCCGTCGGCGACCACGAAGACCAGGTCCCACTCCCCCGTCGGCAGATGCGCGCGGTCCGTGGCGTCCAGGCGGCGGCCCAGGTCCGGGCGCTGGAGATAGGTGAGCCGGTCGGGGGCGGCGCTGCGGACCCGTACCGTCGGCGTCCCGGTGAGCCCCGCGGCGACCGCGTCCGGGTCGAACGGCGTGTGCACCGCGTCCCGCGCCGCCGCGTGCGCGGCCTGGAGCTCCAGCCGGTGCCGGGTCGGCAGCCCCGAACCGGCCCGGCCGAGGCCGATGCGGGCCTGGGTGTGGCGCCGTAGCGCCGGCCAGAGCGCCGAGTCCTCGGTGTGTGCGACGAGCTCACTCATGCCGACTCCCGTTTCACTCATGCCGCCGGCTCCCGTTTCACTCATGCCGCCGGCTCCCGTCCGATGGCCGTCAGTGGATGTGCGGTGACCTCGCGGATGCCGCCGCGTTCGTCCAGCAGCCCGATCGAGTCCAGCCACGCCTCGAACTCCGGCGCCGGGCGCAGCCCGAGGACCTCGCGCAGGTACAGCGCGTCGTGGTACGAGGCGGACTGGTAGTTGAGCATGATGTCGTCGCCGCCCGGCGTGCAGATCACGAACGAGGCGCCCGCGACGCCGAGCATCGTCAGCATCGTCGCCACGTCGTCGTCATCGGCGTCCGCGTGGTTGGTGTAGCAGATGTCCAGGCCCATCGGCAGGCCGAGCAGCTTGCCGCAGAAGTGGTCCTCCAGGGCGGCGCGCAGGATCTGCCGGCCGTCGTAGAGGTACTCGGGGCCGATGAAGCCGACGACCGTGTTCACCAGCAGGGGGTCGTAGCGGCGGGCGACCGCGTACGCCCGTGCCTCGGCCGTCTGCTGGTCCACCCCGTGGTGCGCGTCGGCCGACAGGGCGCTGCCCTGGCCGGTCTCGAAGTACATGACGTTCTTGCCGACCGTGCCGCGGTCCAGGGCCAGGGCCGCCTCGTACGCCTCGTCCAGCAGCCCGAGCGTGACGCCGAAGGACGCGTTCGCGGCCTGTGTGCCCGCGACGGACTGGAAGACGAGGTCGACGGGGGCGCCGCGTTCCATCAGGCCGATGCTCGTCGTGACGTGGCTCAGGACGCAGGACTGGGTGGGGATCGCGTAGCTCCCGATCACCCCGTCCAGCAGCTCCAGCAGGTCCCGTACGGCCTTCGGGCTGTCCGTCGCCGGGTTGACGCCGATCACCGCGTCGCCGGAGCCGAGCAGCAGGCCGTCGAGCAGGGCCGCGGCCACGCCCGCCGGGTCGTCGGTGGGGTGGTTGGGCTGGAGGCGGGTGGCCAGCCGGCCGGGCAGGCCGATCGTCGAGCGGAACGCGGTCACGACCCGTACCTTCCGCGCCACGGCCACCAGGTCCGCGTTCCCCATCAGCTTGGACACGGCCGCGACCATCTCCGGCGTCAGACCGGGGGCCAGCGCGGCCAGCGACACCGCGTCCGCCGCCTGCGACAGCAGCCACTCCCGCAGCTCGCCCACCGTCATCCCGGCCACCGGCGCGAAGGCCGCGGGGTCGTGCGTGTCGAGGATCAACCGGGTCACGTCGTCGCTCTCGTACGGGATCACCGGCTCGGCGAGGAAGGCCGTGAGCGGTACCTCGGCCAGCGCCCAGCGGGCCGCGACCCGCTCCCGCGTGGACGACGCGGCGAGGCCGGCCAGCCGGTCGCCGGAGCGCTCGGGGCTCGCGGCGGCGAGCAGCCGGGCGAGGGAGCCGAAACGGTGGCGCTCGCCGCCGAGGGTGGAGGTGTAGGCGCTCATGGCCGCGACGGTACGAGGTGCGTGTTGCCGCCAGATTTCTAAAGGTCTGGTTGACAAACATTTAACGTCCCGACACCCTTGCCCGACGCATTCGCGACCCAGGATCCCGTCCAGTACGCACCTGGACCGGCAAGGAGAGGGGCCACCCGATGGCAGTGCAGGAGGGCGTCGCCCCCGAGGCGGGCACAGGCGACGAGAAGACCGTCCACCGGCTGAAGCCCAACGCCATCGGCCTGCTCGGCGTGGTCTTCATGGCCGTGGCGACCGCGGCGCCGATCACCGCGATGACGGGCAACGTGCCCTTCATGGTGTCGTCGGGCAACGGCATCGGCGCCCCGGCGAGCTACCTCGTCGCAATGGTCGTCCTGGCGATCTTTTCCGTCGGCTTCACGACGATGGCGAAGCACATCACGTCCACCGGCGCCTTCTACGGCTTCATCTCCTACGGCCTCGGCCGCACCGTCGGCCTGGCCTCCGGACTGCTCGCGACCTTCGCCTACGTGGTCTTCGAGCCGGCCCTCATCGGCATCTTCTCGACCTTCGCGACCACCACCCTCAACGACCAGACGGGCCTGGACATCCCGTGGTGGCTCTTCGCCGTCGTGATGCTCGCGGTCAACGCGACGGGCACCTGGTTCGGCGTCTCGGTCGCGGAGAAACTGCTCGTGGTGCTGCTCGCCACCGAGGTGACCATCCTCGCGGCGATGGCGATCTCGGTCGCCCTGCACGGCGGCGGCCCGGACGGCTTCACCTTCGGCCCGGTCAACCCGGTCAACGCCTTCCAGGGCACCAGCGCCGGCCTCGGCCTGTTCTTCGCCTTCTGGTCATGGGTCGGCTTCGAGTCCACCGCCATGTACGGCGAGGAGTCCCGCGACCCGAAGAAGATCATCCCCAAGGCGACGATGATCTCGGTCCTCGGCGTCGGCGTCTTCTACGTCCTCGTCTCCTGGATGGCCATCATCGGCAACGGCGAGCGGGCCGCCGTCGCGGCCGCCTCCTCCGCGAACCCGCTCGCCCTGTTCTTCCACCCCACCGAGCAGTACGTCGGCCACTGGGCGGTCGACGTCATGCAGTGGCTGATGATCACCGGCTCGCTGGCCTGCGGCATGGCCTTCCACAACTGCGCCGCCCGCTACCTGTACGCGCTGGGCCGCGAAGGCGTCCTGCCGTCCCTGAAGAACACCGTCGGCCGCACCCACGCGCGGCACGGCTCCCCGCACATCGCGGGCCTGGTCCAGACGATCGTCAGCGGGGTGCTGCTCGCCGGGTTCTGGATCGCGGGCAAGGACCCGTACACCGGGACGTACGTCCTGCTCGCCATCCTCGGCACCATGGCGATCCTCGTCGTGCAGGCCGTGTGCTCCTTCGCGGTGCTGGCGTACTTCCGCTCCCACCACCCCGAGAGCCGGCACTGGTTCAAAACGTTCACCGCCCCGCTGGTGGGCGGGGTGGCCATGCTCGCGGTGGTCGTCCTGCTGGTGTCCAACATGGGCGTGGCGGCCGGGTCGGAGTCCGGTTCGCTGGTCCTGAAGGCGACGCCGTGGCTGGTGGCGCTGGTCGCGGCGACGGGCATCGGCTACGCCCAGTACCTCAAGCGCCGGGACCCGTCCCGGTACGCGCTGCTGGGGCGGACGGTGCTGGAGGAGACGAAGGAGCGGTAACCGTACGGCGGCTCGGCCATGTCGCCGCCCACTGGCCGAGCACACCACCCTCGGCACCGGCCAGGAAAGCGAGCCGGCCCTGGGGGGACGGGCCCCGGCCGGAGGCCGTGTGCGGTCGCCGTGTGCGGTCGCCGTGCGCGGTCGCCGAAAGCGCACTAACCGGTCCCCTTAACGTTCCAGCACCGGGCAGGCGTCAGTCCGTATACATCGCCTTACGGCTTCGCACGGACCTGTGGACGACGAAATCGGCGGCGAGTTCCGTCTCCCCGGCGGGAGTCGACAGCCGTACACCGGTGACTCGCCC
>NZ_JBSFTY010000064.1:0-52710 GCF_053591515.1 Streptomyces sp. NPDC003011 | reverse complement strand
GTCACCCAGCCCGATGCAGCCGACCTTCACGGGGACTCCTTCACTGCTCGCCTGCGCGTACGTCCACGGCAGCATACGGCGGCCGGGGCGGCCGCATGCGCCCGCCCGCCGCCCCCGCGTCACCGCTGGGCCCGCAGCACCTCCCGGTACCAGTCGTACGACGCCTTCGGTGTCCGCTTCAGCGTCTCGTAGTCCACGTGGACCAGGCCGAAGCGGCGGGCGTAGCCCTCGGCCCACTCGAAGTTGTCGAGGAGGGACCACACGAAGTAGCCGCGGACGTCCACGCCGGCCTCCAGGGCCTCGTGGAGGGCGCGGAGGTGGCCGTCGAGGTAGGTGATCCGGAGCGGGTCGTCCACGCCCTCGTACGAGCAGCCGTTCTCGGTGATGACGACGGGCGGGAGGCGGTCGCCGTAGCGGTCGTGGAAGGCGGTGAGGAGTTCGGTCAGGCCCGCCGGGACCACCGGCCAGCCGAAGTCCGTCACCGGGACGCCCTCGATCTGCCGCACGGAGAAAGGGAGTTCGGCGGGGATGGTGAGACCGCCGAACTCGATGTCGGCGCCTTCGGGCGCGCCCACCCGGGTCGGCGCGTAGTAGTTGATCCCGTACCAGTCCAGCGGCTCCCCGATGACCTTGAGGTCCGCCGCCACGTCGCCCGGCATCAACTCGCCCAGGCCCTGCGGGTATGCGCCCAGCAGGACCGGGTCCGCGAACAGGCGGTTCAGCAGCAGGTCGTGGAAACCGGCCGCCTCCACGTCCGCCGGGTCCGCCGACGCCGGCCAGGTCGGCCCGTGCGAGTTGGCGATGCCGATGTCGCCGGCGCCGGCCGCGCGCAGGGCCCGTACCGCGAGGCCGTGGGCCAGGAGCTGGTGGTGGGCCGCCGGGAGCGCGTCGAACATGAGCCGCTTGCCCGGCGCGTGGGCGCCCAGCGCGTGCCCGAACAGGGTGTGTTCGGCCGGCTCGTTGATCGTGATCCACTTGTCCACGCGGTCCCCGAGGCGGCCGGCCACGACGGACACGTACTCGGCGAAGTGCGAGGCGGTGTCCCGTTCGAGCCAGTCGAAGGCCACCGGCAGGTCCCAGTGGAAGAGCGTCGGCACCGGCCGCACGCCCGCCGCGCACAGCTCGTCCACCAGGCGGTCGTAGAAGTCGAGACCGCCCTCGGCGCGGACCCGCGGCCAGGAGACGGAGAAGCGGTACGCGTCCACGCCGAGGCCGGCCAGGAGCGCCACGTCCTCGCGGTAGCGGTGGTAGTGGTCGCAGGCCACCGCCGCCGTCGAGCCGTCCTTGACCCGTCCCGGCTCGGCCGAGAAGGCGTCCCAGACGGACGGCTCGCGCGCGTCCGCCGCGCCCTCGATCTGATGGGCCGAGGTCGAGACGCCCCACAGGAAGCCGGCCGGGAACTGGGGAAGGGGGTTGGTCGCCATGCGCCGGATCATCCGTACCAGCGGGAACGGAAGTCAACGGGCGGGCGTGAACAACCGGTTAGGCGCCTTCCTTCAGCACCCGTGAGATCAGCGCGCGCTGCTCCTCCGTGAGCCGGGGGTCGGCCGCGTACACCGTCCTCGCGTCCACGGTGATCTGGTAGCCGAAGCCGTCCGGTACCCCGATGGGCGGTGTGCCCCGGCCGTCGGCGAGTGCCCTCTCGGCCAGGGCGTGCCACTCGTGGGCATCGGGCCGCCCCGAGGTGTCCACCTCGGCATGCCGCTCGATGCCCGCGAACCCGCCCGTGCGCCGCACCTGAATACGCATGGGTCCCTGTCTAGTACGGAGTCAGAGAATGCGCACCCCGACCTGCTCCCACGCCTTCTGCACGGCCTGGAGTTCCTCGCCGCCGTCGCCGAAGCGCTCCCGCGCGGCCTTGACGGTCAGGGTGGCGAAGTCGGTGAAGAGGGCCCGCTCCGACAGCTCGCCGCCGGTCAGGACGTCGTACCAGATCCGGCCCGCCTTCTCCCAGGCGTGGCCGCCGAGGGCGGTGGCGGCCAGGTAGAACGCGTGGTTGGGGATGCCGGAGTTGATGTGGACGCCGCCGTTGTCGCGGCCGGTGCGGACGAAGTCGTCCATCGTCGCGGGCTGCGGGTCCTTGCCGAGGACGTCGTCGTCGTACGCGCTGCCCGGCTCCTTCATGGAGCGCAGGGCCTTGCCGGTGACGCTCGGGGCGAGCAGGCCCGCGCCGATCAGCCAGTCGGCCTCGGCGGCGGTCTGGCCGAGCGTGTACTGCTTGATGAGCGAGCCGAAGACGTCGGACATCGACTCGTTCAGGGCGCCCGGCTGGCCGAAGTACGTGAGGTTCGCCGTGTACTGCGTGACGCCGTGGGCCAGTTCGTGGCCGATGACGTCGATCGGGATGGTGAAGTCGAGGAAGATCTCGCCGTCACCGTCGCCGAACACCATCTGCTCGCCGTTCCAGAAGGCGTTGCCGTAGTCCTCGTCGTAGTGGACGGTGGCGTCCAGCGGCAGGCCGTCGCCGTCGATCGAGTGGCGCCCGTAGATTTTGAGGAAGAGATCGAAGGTGGCGCCGAGGCCGGAGTAGGCGCGGTTGACCGTGGCGTCCCGGCCGGGTTCGGAGCCCTCGCCGCGGACCTTGGTGCCGGGCAGGACGGTCCCGCGCCCGGCGTCGTAGACGGTGCGCAGCGGCCGGTCCGACGGTGCCTTCGCCGTCGGCGCCGCCGCGAGGCGGAACTCGGTGGTCACGCGGCGCCGGCCGCGCAGCTCGCTGTCGCGCATCAGGGTGCGCCGGGCGGGACCGGAGAGTGCGGGGTCGTCGCTGCGGGCCAGCTCGTCGAGGACGTGTGGCGGTACGACGGTGCAGAAGACGGGCTCGAAGCCCCCGTGGGTCGTCATGCCGGGCACCCTTGCACTGAGTCATGTCGGTGTCACCACCCGCAACCATGATTGGTGAAATGTGCGGACACGGCCCTCACGGTCTGTAGCGAAGTGGTATGGCGCACTTTTTGTCCCCTTGCTCCCCGGGGTCCCGCATACTGATACAGGCCCGCGTATCCGGCGCGGCTCGGCTAGCATGCTGTGCATCATGCGTTTCGGGCTGCTTCTCCTTAGCTGCCGCGGCGAGGGCCTGTAACCGAGGCCGACCCCCTCCCCGCGGAGTTCTGGCGTTTGCGCCGTCGGCCGTCCTTCAGGACCCGCCTTCGAGGAGCCCCGCATCATGGCGAACCGCCAGCAGCCCACGTCCATGCCGATCCACAAGTACGGCCGGTACGACCAGGTCGACATCCCGGACCGCACCTGGCCGGACAACCGGATCACCGTCGCCCCCCGCTGGCTCTCCACGGACCTGCGTGACGGCAACCAGGCGCTGATCGACCCGATGTCGCCCGAGCGAAAGCGCCGGATGTTCGACCAGCTGGTCAAGATGGGCTACAAGGAGATCGAGGTCGGCTTCCCCGCGTCGGGGCAGACGGACTTCGACTTCGTCCGCTCCATCATCGAGGAGCCGGGGGCCATCCCCGACGACGTCACCGTCTCCGTACTGACCCAGGCCCGCGAGGACCTGATCGAGCGGACCGTGGAGTCCCTGAAGGGCGCCAAGCGCGCCACCGTGCACCTGTACAACGCCACCGCCCCCGTCTTCCGCCGGGTCGTCTTCCGCGGTTCCAAGGACGACATCAAGCAGATCGCCGTCGACGGCACCCGGCTGGTGATGGAGTACGCGGAGAAGCTGCTGGGCCCGGAGACGGAGTTCGGCTACCAGTACAGCCCCGAGATCTTCACCGACACCGAGCTGGACTTCGCGCTGGAGGTCTGCGAGGCGGTCATGGACGTCTGGCAGCCCGGCCCGGGCCGCGAGATCATCCTCAACCTGCCCGCCACCGTGGAGCGTTCGACGCCGTCCACGCACGCGGACCGCTTCGAGTGGATGAGCCGCAACCTCTCCCGCCGCGAGTTCGTCTGCGTCTCCGTCCACCCGCACAACGACCGCGGGACCGCCGTCGCCGCCGCCGAGCTGGCGCTGATGGCCGGCGCCGACCGCGTCGAGGGCTGCCTGTTCGGGCAGGGCGAGCGCACCGGCAACGTCGACCTGGTCACCCTGGGCATGAACCTGTTCTCCCAGGGCGTCGACCCGCAGATCGACTTCTCCGACATCGACGAGATCCGTCGTACGTGGGAGTACTGCAACCAGATGGAGGTCCACCCGCGCCACCCGTACGTGGGCGACCTGGTCTACACATCCTTCTCCGGCTCCCACCAGGACGCCATCAAGAAGGGCTTCGACGCGATGGAGGCCGACGCGGCCGCCAAGGGCGTCACCGTCGACGACATCGAGTGGGCGGTGCCGTACCTGCCGATCGACCCGAAGGACGTCGGCCGCTCCTACGAGGCGGTCATCCGGGTCAACTCGCAGTCCGGCAAGGGCGGGATCGCGTACGTCCTGAAGAACGACCACAAGCTGGACCTGCCGCGCCGGATGCAGATCGAGTTCTCGAAGATCATCCAGGCCAAGACGGA
The DNA here is from genome assembly GCF_053591515.1 of Streptomyces sp. NPDC003011. NCBI lineage: Bacteria > Bacillati > Actinomycetota > Actinomycetes > Kitasatosporales > Streptomycetaceae > Streptomyces > Streptomyces sp. NPDC003011. The sequence continues at coordinate 48,246 of NZ_JBSFTY010000064.1, read as the reverse complement.
CGCCGAGGGCGGCGAGGTCACCGGCGGTGCCATCTGGGCGACCTTCCAGGACGAGTACCTGCCCAACCCCCAGAACCCGTGGGGCCGCATCCAGGTCAGGAACGGCCAGTCGACCACGGACAAGGACGGCGTCGACACCCTCACCGTCGAGGCCGAGGTGGACGGCGTCGAGACCACCCTGGTGGGCACCGGCAACGGTCCGATCTCCGCGTTCTTCCACGCGCTGCAGGGCGTCGGCATCGACGCCCGCCTGCTGGACTACCAGGAGCACACGATGAGCGAGGGCGCCTCCGCGCAGGCCGCCTCGTACATCGAATGCGCGATCGACGGCAAGGTTCTGTGGGGAATCGGCATCGACGCGAACACGACACGTGCGTCGCTGAAGGCGGTCGTCTCCGCCGTCAACCGCGCTTCCCGCTGACCAGCCTGACCGGCGGTTTGTGACCCCGTTCGCCCTGGAAGGGGCGGGCGGGGTCCCGTCGTATACCGGCCATTCCCTGTGGAGGTCACGGAAAGGTCTCCTCCGGGGTACTGACTCCACCTCACGGATGTGGCTAACATCACGCAAGCGCGGCGATGTTGCCGCGTGGTTACGGAGGTGCGACGTGCTGCCAGGACGGGGACCAAACGGCCGTGCCGTCAGGCCTGTGCGCCTCCTGGGCACCCGTACCGCGTGGACGACCGTCGGGGACGGCGAGTTCTTCTGCCCGGGCTGCGGAGGAGACCGCAACTACCAGCGGCTCACCGGGCGCCGCCGCTTCACCTTCCTCGGCGTGCCCGTCGTCCCGCGCGGCGAGACCGGCCCGGTCGTCGAGTGCGCCGCCTGCCGCCGCCACTTCGGCACCGACGTCCTCGACCACCCGACCACCACCCGCTTCTCCGCGATGCTCCGCGACGCCGTGCACACCGTCGCCCTCGCGGTCCTCGCCGCGGGCGGCACCTGCTCCCGTACGGCCCTGGAGACCGCGGCCGCCGCGGTCCGCGCCGCCGGCTTCGACGACTGCACCGAGGAGCAGCTGAGCGCCCTCGTGGACGCGCTCGCCGCGGACACCGGCCGGGTCTACGACCGCCCCTGCGGAGCCGGCCTGGCCATAGAGCTGCACGAGGCCCTCGACCCGCTCGCCGCGCACCTCGCCCCCGCCGGCCGCGAGTCGATCCTCTTGCAGGGCGCCCGTATCGCCCTCGCCGACGGCCCCTACACCCCCGCCGAACGCGATGTCCTGACGACCGTGGGGTCCGCGCTGACGATCTGCGCGGACGACGTGACACGGCTGCTGGCGGCCGCGCGCACGCCCTCGTAGTCCGCCGCCGCCCCTACTCCCCGGGGAGCAGTGACGGCGGCCTGTCACCCTGCGCAGTACCCCCCGGCTCGCCCTCCCGCCCGACGACTGGCCCCCTCCCCGCCGGGAGTCTGGAAGCGACCCAGACACCCGGACCGGAGGGAGGCCCGCCACATGGGGGCCGTAAGGACACGTACATCGGGGCGGCGCGGAGCCGTGCCCTGGCTGGTGCTCGGGTTGTGGACCGGGCTGCTGGTGCTCGTGTCACCGTTCGCGGCGCAGCTGTCGGACGTGCAGCGGGACCGGGCCGTGGACTATCTGCCGGCGAGCGCCGACTCCACCCAGGTCGCGAAGATCCAGGAGCGGCTGCCCGGCGGGGAGGCCACCGCGATGGTGGTCGTCTACCACCGGGACGGCGGGCTGACCGGCGCCGACCGGGCGACCGCCGCCCGGCAGATCGAGCGGATCGCGGACGGGCACCGGCTCACCGGCGAGCCGCAGGGCGTCCCGTCCGAGGACGGCACCACCCTGATGTACCCGATCGCCAGCACCGAGCCCGGCACCGACGAGAAGGCCCGTGACGCGCTCGTCAACGGCGTACGGGAGGTCGCCCGGGGCGCGGACGGGCTGAGCGTCGACGTCGGGGGCGAGGGGGCGCTGGCCACCGACGCGAGCGAGGTCTACAACTCGCTCGACGGGCCGCTGCTCTACACCACCGCCGCGGTCGTCGCGCTGCTGCTGGTCATCATCTACCGCAGCCCGTTCCTGTGGCTCGTGCCGCTCGCCGTCGCGGGGCTCGCCGACTACCTGTCGATGGGCGTGGCGTACGGGCTCCACCAGGGGTTCGGGACGTCCGTGTCCGGCCAGAGCTCCGGCATCATGACCATCCTCGTGTTCGGCGCGGGCACCGACTACGCGCTGCTGCTCGTCGCCCGCTACCGCGAGGAACTGCGGCGTATCGAGCGACCGTACGACGCCATGGCCGCCGCCCTGCGCGGCTGCGGGCCGGCCGTGCTCGCCTCCTCCGGGACCGTCGCCGCCGGGCTGCTGTGCCTGCTCGCCGCCGACCTCAACTCCAGCCGGGGCATGGGGCCGCTGGGCACGGTGGGCGTGCTGTGCGCGCTCCTCGCGATGCTGACCCTGCTGCCCGCGGTCCTCGTCCTGCTGGGCCGCCGCGTCTTCTGGCCGCTGGTGCCGCGCTACGGCAGCACGCCCAAGGCGCGCCGGTCGCTGTTCACGGCGATGGGCGGCTCCGCCGGCCGCCGGCCGCTGACCGTGCTCGCCGGCGGAGCCGTCCTGCTCGGCGCGCTCGCGCTCGGCACGCTGAACCTGCCCGGCAGTCTCAAGCAGGAGGACTCCTTCACCAGCAAGCCCGACGCGGTCGCCGCCATGGAGACCCTCGCCGCCGCCTACCCCGGGCGCGGCACCCAGCCCCTCACCGTCATCGCGCCCACCGACCGGGCCGACGCGACCCTGGCCGAGGTCCGTGACACGCAGGGCGTCGACAGCGCCGAGCGGGGCCGCAGCGGCGACGGCTGGACGGAGATCTCGGTCGTCGCCGTCTCCGCGCCCCAGTCGGCGGGCGAGACCGCCACCATCGAGGCTCTGCGCGACCGGCTCGACGGCTCCTACGTCGGCGGGCCCAGCGCCGAACAGCTGGACCTGAAGGACACCAACGCCCGCGACCGGATGACCGTCGTCCCGCTGGTGCTCGTCTCGGTCCTGCTGATCCTGATCGCGCTGCTGCGGTCGCTGGTCGCGCCGCTGCTCCTGGTGGCCGCCGTGGTCGCGGTGTGGGGCGCCGCCCTCGGGATCGGCGGCCTCGTCTTCGGACCGGTCTTCGGCTTCGAGGGCACCGACCCGGGACTCGGCCTGCTGTCCTTCGTGTTCCTGGTGGCGCTGGGCGTCGACTACGGCATCTTCCTGATGCACCGGATGCGCGAGGAGTCCCTGAACGGCGCCGAACCGGTCGCCGCCGCGCTCACCGCGCTGCGTACGACGGGCGGGGTGATCGCCTCCGCCGGGCTGGTCCTCGCCGCGACCTTCGCGGTGCTCACCAGCATGCCGCTCGTCCCCCTCGTGGAACTGGGCTTCGTCATCGCGGTGGGCGTGCTGCTGGACACGTTCCTGGTCCGCACCTACCTGGTCACCAGCGCGAGCGTGGCGCTGCGGCGGGCGGTGTGGTGGCCGGGACGGCTGTCGCGGGCGCCGGAGCCGCCGGTACGGCAGGAGCGCCAGCCGGAGCCGGTGTGAGTGGCCGGGCGCCCTTCCCCTCCCGGAAGGGCGCCCTCCTCCCGGAGGATGGGCCCGTGCAGGCGACCAGAACGGCCCAGCGGCCCCGGCGGGGCGAGCGGATCATGGCGGCGATCAACCGTGATCCGCTGACCGCGCCCCACCGGACACGCAACGACGCGCTGCTCGCGGCGGGCCTCGCGGCGCTCGCCACGGCCGTCGCCCTCCTCGGCGACCCGGCGCGGACACCCGGCCCGCTCGGCTGGGCCCTGCTGCTCGCGGCCCATGCGGTGCTCGTCTGGCGGCGCAGCCGTCCGCTCCTGGTGCTGGCCGCCGGGGTGGTGTGCGTGGTGCCGTACCACGCGCTCGACCTCAACCACCTGGCGCCGACCCCGGCCTCCTACGTCGCCCTGTACACGGTCGCCGTCACCGGCCGCCCCCTGCGCACGGTCCTGACCGGCGTCACCGTGCTCGGGATCTCCCTGAGCGTGATGCTCACCGTCAACGCCCACCAGGCCGTCGAACTGCTCCGCATCTCCGGCTGGGTGATCGCCTGCCTCTTCTTCGGCGTCGACGTCCGCTTCTACCGCCAGTACGTCGCCTCCATCGTCGAGCGCGCCGAGCGCGCCGAACGCACCCGCGAGGAGGAGGCCCGCCGGCGGGTCGCCGAGGAGCGGCTGCGGATCGCCCGCGACCTGCACGACCTGCTGGCGCACACCATCACGCTGATCGGTGTGCAGACGAGTGTCGCCGCGCACGTCCTGTCCGCCGACCCCGCACGCCTGGACCGGGAGAGCGTCGCCAAGGCCCTCGACGACATCGCCGACACCTGCCGCACCGCGCGCGGTGAACTGCGCACGACCCTGGAGGTGCTGCGGGCCTCGGACCACGGCGAGACGCGCGGCCCGCTGCCCGGCCTCGGCGGACTGACCGACCTGGTGGAGGCCGCGCGGCTCGCGGGCGCCCGCGTCGAGCAGCGCGTACGGGTCCACCGGGCCCCGCCCGCCGTGGGCGCCGCCGCCTACCGCATCGTCCAGGAGGCGCTCACCAACGCGGTACGGCACGCGGGCCCCGAACCCGCCGTACGCGTCGAGCTGGACGAGGCGGAAGGGGCCCTGTGCCTCGCGGTCACCGACGACGGCACCGGGCCCGCCCCCGGCGGCACCCCCGGTTTCGGGCTCGTCGGCATGCGAGAGCGGGCCCGCAGCGTCGGTGGCACACTCGACGCCGGACCGCGGGCCGGGGGCGGCTTCGAGGTGAGGGCGGTCCTGCCGCTCGCGTCCGTCATGCCTGGAGGGGGAACCGGATGACCATCCGTGTACTGCTCGCCGACGACCAGACCCTTGTACGGGAGGCGTTCGCGATGCTCGTCGAGTCGGCGCGGGACATGGAGGTGGTCGGGCAGGCGGGCACCGGGCGGGAGGCCGTGCGGCTGGCCCGCAGCGAGCGCGCCGACCTCGTGGTGATGGACATCCGCATGCCCGACCTGGACGGCATCGAGGCGACCCGGCTGATCGCCGCCGAGGAGGACCTGGCCGGGGTGAAGGTGCTGGTCCTCACCACCTACGACACCGACGAGAACATCGTCGAGGCGCTGCGCGCCGGGGCCTCCGGGTTCCTGGTGAAGGACACCCGGCCGGCCGAACTCCTCGACGCGATCCGCACGGTGGCGGCCGGCGACGCCCTGCTGTCACCGGGCCCCACCGCCCGGCTGATCGCACGGTTCCTGCGCAGCCCGGCGGGGCCGGTGGCCGGCGGCGGGCCCGAGTGCCTGTCGGAACGGGAGCGGGAGGTGCTCGCGCTGGTGGGGCGCGGGCTCAACAACACGGAGATCGCGCAGACGCTGGGGCTCAGTCCGCTGACCGCGAAGACGCACGTCAGCCGGATCATGGGGAAGCTGGGGGCCCGGGACCGGGCACAACTGGTCGTGGTGGCCTACGAGTCGGGGGTGGTGACACCGGGGAACGGGTGACGAGCGAGGGCCCGCCGGCGTCACAACAGCCGTGTCGGCGTCACAACAGGCCCGTCGGCGTCACAGCAGGCCCGCCGCCGTGAGGAACCCGCCCACCCGCTCCACCTCCGCCTCGGACAGCGGAACCTGGGGCTCCGCGGTCACCGGGCAGTCGATGACTCCCCGCAGCCACAGTGCCGCCTTGAACGCGCCCAGGGCCGACGAACTGGCCCCCATCCGCCCCGCGTCCCCCACATCCACCATGCCGAACAGCGCACACAGCCGCTCCTGTTCGGCGCGCGCCCCCGCCCAGTCACCGTCCCGGCCCAGGCGGTGCAGGCGGACGTACCCGTGGGGATCCACGTTGGCCAGTCCGGGCACCGCCCCGTGCGCCCCCACCGCGAGGGCCGCGTCGGCGATGAGTTCGGAGCCGGTCAGCACGCTGAAGCCGGTGGTGCCGGGGTGGGCCCGGGCGCCGGAGACGACCGCGCGGAAGCCCGCCAGGTCGCCGCTGGAGTCCTTGAGGCCGGCGAGGACTCCCTCGGCGGCGAGTTCCAGGACCACCTCGCCGGGGAGCTTGGTGTGGACGGCCACCGGGAGGTCGTAGGCGAGGACGGGGACCGGACTGGCCGCCGCGACCAGGCGGTAGTGGCGGGCGATCTCGGCCGGGTGGGTGCGGGTGTAGAAGGGGGCGCACACGACCACCGCTTGCGCACCCGCCGCCGTCACCTCGCGTACGTGGTCCAGCACCCGGGGCGTCGTCATGTCGATCGCCCCGGCCAGCACCGGGAGTTCGCCGCCGACATGGCCGGCCACGGTCCGCACGACCAGCCCGCGCTGCCGGTCCGTCAGATACGCGGCCTCGGACGACGTGCCCAGCACGAACAGTCCGTGCACCCCGCCCGCCACCAGGTGGTCGACGAGCCGGAGCAGCGAGGGGACGTCCACCTCGCGCTCCGGAGTCAGGGGCGTGCAGACGGGCGGGATCACACCGGTCAGCGGGGCGGGCAAGGTCATGAAGGCTCCTCGGTGGCGGGGGCTCCTCGTCGACGATCCGGCCACCGTACAGGGCGACCGGACGCCCGCCCCGCACGAGCTGGGCGCCGACCAGTTCGGCCTGCATCAAGCACCCTCCCTCGCCCTCCAGACCACCGATGCGGCGGAATCGGTTGCCCGGGATCCGGCACTGGGTTCGAATGTTCCCGTGACGAGTGGACAGAGCGCGGACAGCGGCCGGAACGCGGTGGACGGGGAGCGGTGGGACGAGGGCGCCGCCGGGATCCTGCGGCTTCCGTCGGGACGGCTGGTGCGGGGGCGCGGCCTGCGTCGCCCCCTCGGACCGGGCGCGCAGGCCCCGTCGTACGGTGTCTATCTCCTCGGCGGGCGGCCTCCCGAGGTCTCCTGGGAGTCCCGCTGGCTCCGCTGGCCCGACTTCCGGCTGCCCGCGGACCGGACGGCCGCCCGCCTGATCCTGACCGAGGCCTGGGAGCGAGCCGCCTGCGAACGGGTGGAACTCGCCTGCGGCGGCGGCCGGGGGCGTACGGGGACGGCGCTGGCGTGTCTCGCGGTCCTGGACGGCGTACCGCCGAAGGAGGCCGTCGCCTACGTGCGCGAGCGGTACGACCGGCACGCGGTGGAGACGCCGTGGCAGGCGCGGTACGTGCGGCGATTCGGAGCCGCCTGACCGGTCTGCCCCGGTGACGTCTTCGACGATCGGCGGGAGCGGTCAAGTCCGGGCCGACCGCAGGCGTTGCCGTTGTCTGTGGGGGTTTACCCCCGACGGTCCCTGACGGTGCGGACGAACTCCGTCCAGGCGCCCGCGCCGATCACCAGCACCGGCCCACCGTCCACCTTGCTGTCCCGGACCGGAACGACACCGGGGACTCCGTCGGCGACCTCGACGCAGCTACCGCCTTCACCGTTGCTGTAGGTGCTCTTGCGCCAGCGGGCGGCGCCCGGGAAGTCGTACGCGATCTCGACGCAGTTGCCCCCATTGCCGTCGCTGAACGTGCTCTTGCGCCAGTGTGCTTGGGTCAGGTCATACTCGCGCATTGTCTGTGGTCCTCCGCCGCCGACTGGATCAGAGCCAGGGACGCCTTCGGTGACAACGCGGCGGCCCTGAGCTGATCGTATGCCGACTGCGCCGTCTTCACCACGGCCGGATCGTCAAGGAGGTTCCCCGAATACACGGCTTCTGTATAGGCCGTCGGCGGTGCGTCCTCGAACTCCATGAGCCGCAGGTCCCCGGTCATCACGGTGTACGCGCCAGCCGCGTAGGGCAGCACCTGCACGAGCACCCGCCGCTCACGCGCGAGCCCGGCGATACGTTCCAGCTGCTCGGCCATCACCGCCGCCCCGCCCACCGGGATCCGTACCACGTTCTCGTGCAGGATCACCCAATACACGGGGCGTGCAGCGTCGCTCAGGATCAGCGCCCGCTCCATGCGGCCGGACACCTTCTCCTCGATGTACTCGTCCGGTGCGAACGGGTTCATCGCGAGTGTGATCGCTCGTGCGTACTCCGCCGTCTGCAACAGGCCCGGCACCAGCGCCGGCGCGAACTCGCAGATCTCCGTGGCCAGCCGCTCCAGCTCCGCCACCTTCGCGAAGTAATCCGCATACCGGGGATCATCGATGAGCTTCCGGCACAGCCGCTCGAAAATACCGTCGGTTTGCAGCGCCTCGTCAATCCGTTGCGCGACATCCAATTGTGGTTTCCGAATAGCCTGTTCGAACTGCCCGATGTACCCGCCGGACACGAAAACCCGTAAGCCCAGCTCCACTTGAGTGATCCCCGCGTCCTCCCTTCTCCGCTTCAGCTCTGCCCCGAAGAACTCCCAGACCGCCTGCCGTGAACCATTGGCCACAGCCAACCACCCTCCGCTGACCCGCACTTGTAGTGCACAGACTCCTGCCGAGTGTAGGCGTAGAAGGGCATGGTGGAGCGGAGAAGAGTGAAACTCCAAAAGGAAGGGGAACACGGTGGAAGCACGGCACTCGGCGCTCTGCGTCGAAGAAGCGGAGGACACGGTGAAAGAATTGCGCGCGGCACTCCTTATCGCGGGAATTACACTTCCGTCACTCGGGCTCGACCCGGTGAGTCTTGCGCGGGAGGTGCCCTGTCCGCTCGTCGAATTGGGGCGGTGTTCCGTGGAGACCGTGCGGCGGCTCGCGGCGGCGCTGCGGTGAAGCCTCCGGTCGGGTCGTACGCCGTGGACACCCGGACGGGAAGGGTCGGGATCGTGATGGGGCACGAGGGGCCGTATGTGCAACTGAGACCGTACGGGGGCGGCCGGGAGTGGGACGCCGAGCCGGACGCCGTGCGCCGGGCCACCACGGCCGAGCGGCTGAGCGCGGCGACGGCGTACGCCAACGCACGCAGTCGCGGCGAGGTGCCTTGAAGCGGTGCCGGACGCGTCGAAGCGTCCCCGTGAAGCACGGAGCCCGCTCGCGGTAGGCGAGAATGGGTGCCATGAGTCTGTTCCGCGACGACGGCATCGTGCTGCGCACCCAGAAGCTGGGTGAGGCGGACCGGATCATCACGTTGCTCACGCGGGGTCACGGACGGGTACGGGCCGTGGCCCGCGGGGTACGCCGGACCAAGTCGAAGTTCGGGGCGCGGCTCGAACCCTTCTCCCACGTCGACGTGCAGTTCTTCGCGCGGGGCAGTGAGCTGATCGGCCGCGGGCTGCCGCTGTGTACGCAGAGCGAGACCATCGCGCCGTACGGGAGCGGGATCGCCGCGGACTACGCGCGCTACACCGCGGGCACCGCGATGCTGGAGACCGCCGAGCGGTTCACCGACCACGAGGGCGAGCCGGCGGTGCAGCAGTATCTGCTGCTCGTCGGGGCGCTGCGGACGCTCGCCCGCGGCGAGCACGCCCCGCACCTCGTCCTGGACGCCTTCCTGCTGCGCTCCCTCGCCGTCAACGGGTACGCGCCCAGCTTCGGCGACTGCGCGAAGTGCGGCATGCCCGGGCCGAACCGGTTCTTCTCGGTGGCGTCCGGGGGGACGGTCTGCGCGGACTGCCGGGTGGCGGGGAGTGTCGTACCGTCGCCGCAGACCCTGGAACTCCTCGGGGCGCTGCTTACGGGAGACTGGGACACCGCGGACGCGTGCGAGCCGCGGTACGTGCGGGAGGGGAGCGGGCTGGTGTCCGCCTATCTGCACTGGCATCTGGAGCGCGGGCTGCGCTCGCTTCGGTACGTCGAGAAGTAGGGCGCCGAGAAGCGGGGCGTCGAGTAGCAGGGCGCAGCGAAGCAGGGCGCCGAGAAGTGGTACGTCGGAAGTAAGAGGGAGACGAGAAGCACATGGCCGTACGCGGGATCCTGGGGCGCCAGCGCCGCGAGTACAGGACGCCGGAGCCGCACCCGTCGGGGGCCCGTCCGCCGAAGCTCCCGGGCGAGCTGGTCCCCCACCACGTGGCGATCGTCATGGACGGGAACGGACGCTGGGCCAAGGAGCGCGGACTGCCGCGTACGGAGGGGCACAAGGTCGGCGCCGAACGCGTGCTGGACGTGCTCCAGGGCGGCATCGAGATGGGCGTCGGGGCGATCTCGCTGTACGCCTTCTCCACCGAGAACTGGAAGCGCTCGCCGGACGAGGTGCGCTTCCTGATGAACTTCAACCGCGACTTCATCCGCAAGACCCGCGACCAGCTCGACGAGCTGGGGATCCGGGTGCGCTGGGTGGGGCGGATGCCCCGGCTGTGGAAGTCGGTGGCCAAGGAGCTCCAGATCGCGCAGGAGCAGACCAAGGACAACGACAGGCTGACGCTGTACTTCTGCATGAACTACGGCGGCCGGGCCGAGCTCGCGGATGCGATGCAGGCCATCGCGCAGGACGTGAAGGCGGGGCGGCTCGACCCGTCGAAGGTCAGCGAGAAGACCATCCAGAAGTACCTGTACTACCCGGACATGCCGGACGTGGACCTCTTCCTGAGGCCCAGCGGCGAGCAGCGCACGTCCAACTACCTGCTCTGGCAGAGCGCGTACGCCGAGCTGGTCTTCCAGAACGTCCTGTGGCCCGACTTCGACCGGCGTGACCTGTGGCGCGCGTGCGTGGAGTTCGCGTCCCGGGACCGGCGGTACGGCGGGGCGACCCCGAACGAGGAGCTGCTGGCCATGGAGGGCCGGACGGAGGGCTAGCCGGACAGCCGGACGGGGACGGCGGGACGGGCCCCAGGCGGGCGGGCAGGCGGGAACGGGCGTCACCCGTCCCCGCCTCACCCGGCGGGGACGGGGCTCAGCAGGGGACCAGGCCGAGGAATTCGTTGATGAAGAGACCGGACGGCTTGACCCACTGGTTGACTGCCTGACCCGGTTGCAGGACATGACACTGGGGCTGCGGTCCGGACGAGTAGACCACCGCGAAGGTCGCCTTCACCCGCTGCTCGTCCGCGCAGTTGTTGGTGATCGTGACGCCCATGAAGCCGAACACCTCGGGGATCACGTCGGTACCGACGCAACTGGGCACGGGATCCGCCGCTGCCGCCGGGGCCTGAGGCGCCGCCGCCAGCGCCAGGCCGCCCGCGAGGACGGCCATCGCCGTGGCCGCCTTCCGCTGCGTCCTCGTCTTCACTGATGTCATACCGTGACTCCTTTCGGGGAGCCACCAGTCAACAGACGCGGTGTCCCAGGGCCCAGCCCACGGAGAAAACCTCGATACGGCGCCCTCCGGCCCCCTGAACACGGCGGGAAAACGCCGGGAACACGGCGGGAAAACGGCGGACACGGCGGCTAGGAAGCCCGCGCGCAGTCCTCGCACGTGCCGAAGATCTCCACCGTGTGCGCCACGTTCACGAACCCGTGTTCCGCCGCGATGGCGTCCGCCCACGTCTCCACCGCCGGGCCCTCGACCTCGACGGCCTTGCCGCAGACGCGGCAGACCAGGTGGTGGTGGTGCTCGCCGGTGGAGCAGCGGCGGTAGACCGACTCGCCGTCGGAGGTGCGCAGAACGTCGACCTCGCCGGCGTCGGCGAGGGACTGGAGCGTGCGGTAGACCGTGGTCAGGCCGACGGAGTCGCCTTTGTGCTTGAGCATGTCGTGCAGTTCCTGCGCACTGCGGAACTCCTCGACCTCGTCGAGCGCCGCCGCCACAGCGGCACGCTGCCGGGTGGCGCGGCCCTTCACGGACGGTCCAGCGGTCGTCACCGGTTGCCTCCTCACGTCTGCACTTGCCGGGCCATTGTGCCAGTCCGGCCTGTCAGTGGTCAGACGCCGACCTTGCCGTCCGGTCCCCGGCTGGCCGGAATCGCACACTCCGCGGGATCCCCGTCGGGATCCCCGTCGGGATGCGCGGCGGCCAGCGCCCGCGCGCGGCGCCGGGCCAGCGGGGCCGCCAGCGCGGTCAGCGCGACGAACGCCCCGATGGTCAGCAGCACGATCGTCGCGCCGGGCGGGACGTCCTGGTAGTACGACGTGACGGTGCCGCCGATCGTCACCGAGACGCCGATGGCCACCGCGACCGCGAACGTCGCCGCGAAGCTGCGGGTCAGCTGCTGGGCCGCCGCGACCGGCACCACCATCAGCGCCGACACCAGCAGCAGGCCCACCACGCGCATGGCGACCGTCACCGTCACCGCCGCCGTGATCGCCGTGAGCAGGTTCAGCGCCCGCACCGGCAGGCCGGTGACGCGCGCGAACTCCTCGTCCTGGCTGACCGCGAACAGCTGGCGGCGCAGCCCGACGGTGACCAGGACCACGAAGGCGGCGAGCAGGCAGATCGCGGTGACGTCCGACTCGCTCACCGTCGACAGGGAACCGAACAGGTACGACGTCAGGTTGGCGTTGGAACCGGTCGGCGCGAGGTTGATGAACATCACACCGCCGGCCATGCCGCCGTAGAAGAGCATCGCGAGGGCGATGTCGCCGCGGGTCCGGCCGTACCAGCGGATCAGTTCCATCAGGATCGCGCCCAGCACCGACACGAGCGTGGCCATCCACACCGGCGACCAGGACAGCAGGAAGCCGAGGCCGACGCCGGTCATCGCGACGTGGCCGATGCCGTCGCCCATCAGGGCCTGGCGGCGCTGGACGAGGTAGATGCCGACGGCGGGGGCGGTGATGCCGACCAGGACGGCGGCGAGCAGGGCCCGCTGCATGAAGGCGTAGTCCAGGATCTCCATCAGCTCAGCAGTCCCGTCCGGATCGGTTCGGCGTCGTGAGCCGCGTGCGGGTGTACGTGGTCGTGGCCGGGCAGCGCGTGCTGGCCGAGCGCCCGCGGGGGCGGGCCGTCGTGCGTCACGCAGCCGTCGCGCAGGACGACCGCCCGGTCGATCAGGGGCTCGAGAGGGCCCAGTTCGTGCAGGACGAGCAGCACCGTCGTACCGGCCGCCACCTGGTCGCGGAGGGTGCGCGCCAGGACCTCCTGGCTGGCCAGGTCCACGCCCGCCATCGGCTCGTCCATGATCAGCAGATCGGGTTCGGCGGCGAGGGCGCGGGCGATCAGCACGCGCTGGTGCTGGCCGCCGGACAGGGCGTTGACGGAGTCCTTCGCGCGGTCGCTCATGCCGACCAGGTCCAGGGCACGGCGTACGGCCTCGTGGTCGGCCTTGCGCAGCATGCCGAAGCGGGCGCGGGACAGGCGGCCGGAGGAGACGATCTCGGTGACCGTCGCGGGCACGCCGCCGGCGGCCGTGGTGCGCTGCGGTACGTAGCCCACGCGCGCCCAGTCGCGGAAGCGGCGGCGCGGGGTGCCGAACAGCTCGACCTCGCCCGCGCTCACCGGCACCTGGCCGATGAGGGTGCGGACGGCGGTCGACTTGCCGGAGCCGTTGGCGCCGAGCAGCGCGACGACCTCGCCGCGGCCCACGGCGAGGTCGATACCGCGCAGGACGGGCCGCGAGCCCAGCTCGGCACGGACGCCGCGCAGGGAGATGACGGGCTCGCTCACGAGGTCCTCCGTAGGGGTCACTTGGCGCCGAGGGCGGACTTCAGCGCCGTGAGGTTGGACTCCATGACCTGGAAGTAGTCGTCGCCCTTGGACTTCTCGGTGATGCCTTCGAGCGGGTCGAGGACGTCCGTCTTCAGTCCCGCGTCCTGGGCGAGGGTCTTCGCGGTCTTGTCGGACACCAGTGTCTCGTAGAAGACGGTGGTGACGCCGTCGGCCTTGGCCTCCGTCTGGAGTTCCTTGATCCGGGCGGGGCTGGGCTCGCTCTCCGGGTCGAGACCGGAGATGGCCTCCTGGGTCAGGCCGTAGCGCTCGGCGAGGTAGCCGAAGGCGGCGTGGTTGGTGAAGAAGACCTTGCTGTCGGTGTTCTTCAGGCCGGTCGCGAACGCGGTGTTCAGGTCGCCGAGCTTCTTGGTCAGCGCGGCGGCGTTCTTCTTGTAGTCCGCGGCGTTGTCCGGGTCGGCCTTCTCGAAGGACGTGGCGACGCCCTCGGCGACCTCGGCGTACTTCACCGGGTCGAGCCAGATGTGCGGGTCGAGGGCGTGCTCCTCCTCCTCGGCGTGCTCCTCCGCGGCGGCCTCCTCGCCCTCGTGCTCGTGCTCGACGTCGCCGTGGTCCTCCAGCTTGGTCAGCGTGGCCGCGTCGATCTTTGTCTTGACGTCGGCCTGCGCGACCGCCTTGTCGACGGCGGGCTGGAGGTTCTTGAGGTAGAGCACCGCGTCCGACTCCTGGAGCCGCGCGGTCTGCTGGGCGCTGATCTCCAGGTCGTGCGGCTCCTGGCCGGGCTCGGTGAGACTGGTGACGTTCACGTGGTCCCCGCCGATCTGCTCGGCGAGGAAGGCCATCGGGTAGAACGAGGCGACGACGTCGAACTTGTCCGTGCCGCCCGCCGCCTCGCTGTCGCCGGCGCAGGCGGAGAGGGTGCCGAGGCCGAGGACGGTGGCTGCCGCGACCGCGATGCCGGATATGTGGTGTCGTCGTACGTTCATGACACTCATTTTCAACAAATATGGAAACGGTTGTCAACAAACCCTGCACAGGGCCCCTGCGCGGGGGCGTGGAAGGGCCGCCCTCCGGACCGATTTGATTGCAGGGGAGTCCCCGCCGGTAACCTGAGGCATTCGCTCTGAAGCAATGCTCTGAAGCATCTCGCTTCGTCGCCCGTCGTCGTAATGAAGAGAGCACCGTGGCCGCCGACAAGATCGACACCATCGTCAGCCTGAGCAAGCGCCGTGGCTTCGTATTCCCCTGCAGTGAGATCTACGGCGGACAGCGCGCCGCCTGGGACTACGGACCGCTGGGTGTCGAGCTCAAGGAGAACCTGAAGCGCCAGTGGTGGCGCTACATGGTGACCTCGCGCGAGGACGTCGTCGGTATCGACTCGTCCGTGATCCTGGCCCCCGAGGTCTGGGTCGCCTCCGGCCACGTCGCCACGTTCTCCGACCCGCTCACCGAGTGCACCTCCTGCCACAAGCGGTTCCGCGCGGACCACCTGGAGGAGGCCTACGAGGCCAAGCACAAGCGCCTCCCGGAGAACGGCCTCGCGGACCTGAACTGCCCCAACTGCGGCAACAAGGGCACCTTCACGGAGCCCAAGCAGTTCTCCGGCCTGCTCTCCACCCACCTCGGCCCGACCCAGGACAGCGGCTCCGTCGCCTACCTGCGCCCCGAGACCGCGCAGGGAATCTTCACCAACTTCGCCCAGGTGCAGACCACTTCGCGCCGCAAGCCGCCGTTCGGCATCGCGCAGATGGGCAAGTCCTTCCGCAACGAGATCACGCCCGGCAACTTCATCTTCCGCACCCGCGAGTTCGAGCAGATGGAGATGGAGTTCTTCGTCAAGCCGGGCGAGGACGAGCAGTGGCAGGAGTACTGGATGGAGCAGCGCTGGAACTGGTACACCGGTCTCGGCCTGCGCGAGGAGAACATGCGGTGGTTCGAGCACCCGAAGGAGAAGCTCTCCCACTACTCCAAGCGCACCGCTGACATCGAGTACCGCTTCCAGTTCGGCGGCAACGAGTGGGGCGAGCTGGAGGGCGTCGCCAACCGCACCGACTACGACCTCGGCGCGCACTCCAAGGCCTCCGGCCAGGACCTCTCCTACTACGACCAGGAGGCCCAGGAGCGCTGGACGCCGTACGTCATCGAGCCCGCGGCCGGTGTCGGCCGCGCGATGCTGGCGTTCCTGCTCGACGCCTACATCGAGGACGAGGCGCCCAACGCCAAGGGCAAGCTGGAGAAGCGCACGGTGCTGCGCCTGGACCACCGCCTGGCCCCGGTGAAGGTCGCCGTCCTGCCGCTGTCCCGCAACCCGGAGCTGTCGCCCAAGGCCAAGGGCCTCGCCCAGGCGCTGCGGCAGAACTGGAACATCGACTTCGACGACGCCGGCGCGATCGGCCGCCGTTACCGCCGCCAGGACGAGATCGGTACGCCGTACTGCGTGACGGTCGACTTCGACACGCTGGAGGACAACGCCGTCACCGTCCGCGAGCGGGACTCGATGAAGCAGGAGCGGGTGTCCCTGGACCAGATCGAGGGCTACCTGGCCGGGCGCCTCGTCGGCTGCTAGGACTCCGCGCCCGCCCCGGCGGGCCCCGCGCCCGCCCCGGCTCTTTGGCCCCCGATACGGACCCCGCAGTGGTCCTGTATCGGGGGCCGTCGCGCTACCAGGGTGGCCGTATGAGCATCGCGTTCCTCCTCACCACCCTCGTCGTCTGCGCCACCCCCGGCACCGGCGTCGTCTACACCCTCGCCACCGGGCTCTCCCGCGGCCGGCGGGCCGGCGTGATCGCGGCCGTCGGGTGCACGCTCGCGCTCGTGCCGCACGTGCTGGCGACCGTCACCGGAGTCGCCGCGCTCCTGCACGCGAACGCGACCGCGTTCCAGGTCCTCAAGTACGCCGGTGTCGTCTACCTCCTCTACATGGCGTGGGCCATGGTGCGGGACAAGGGGGCGATCGACGTCGGCCAGGACGCGGAGCCCGCCTCCGAGCGGCAGCTGATCGTCCGGGCCGTGCTGATCAACGTCCTCAATCCCAAGGTGACGATCTTCTTCCTGGCCTTCCTGCCGCAGTTCGTGGACCCGGACCGGCCGCACTCGGTCCTGTGGATGCTGACGCTCGGCGGTGTGTTCATGCTCGTCACCCTCGCCGTGTTCGTCGCGTACGGGGTACTCGCGGCCTCGGTGCGCCGGCACGTCACCTCACGGCCGCGGGTCATGGCGTGGCTGCGGCGGAGTTTCGCGGGGTCGTTCCTGGTGATGGGGGCGCAGCTGGCCTTCACCGCACGCTAGGTGTACTGCCCTGAGAGGGCGTGAGCGGTGACAGCTGACAGATATTGAAATCTGTCAGCTGTCATGCCAGAGTGGACGCCATGACGATGCAGACCCGCACCCTCGGAAGCACCGGCCCCCAGGTCTCCGCCCTCGGCCTCGGCTGCATGGGCATGTCCGCGCTGTACGGCGACGCGGACCGGGCCGAGTCGATCGCCACGGTCCACGCCGCCCTGGAAGCGGGCGTCACCCTGCTCGACACCGGCGACTTCTACGGCATGGGCCACAACGAGCTGCTGATCGGCGAGGCCCTGCGCACCGCGCCCGCCGCCCGGCGCGAACAGGCCCTGATCAGTGTGAAGTTCGGGGCGCTGCGCGACCCGGACGGCGGCTGGTCCGGATACGACGGCCGCCCGGCCGCGGTGAAGAACTTCGCCGCGTACTCGCTCCAGCGCCTCGGCGTCGACCACATCGACGTCTACCGGATCGCCCGCCTCGACCCGGACGTACCGATCGAGGAGACGGTCGGCGCGATCACGGAACTCATCGAGAAGGGGCACGTCCGCCATGTCGGCCTCAGCGAGGTCGGTGCCGAGACGATCCGCCGGGCCGCCGCCACCGCCCCGATCGCCGACCTCCAGATCGAGTACTCGCTGATCTCGCGCGGCATCGAGGCCGAGATCCTGCCGGCCACCCGCGAACTGGGCATCTCCGTCACGGCGTACGGCGTCCTGTCCCGGGGGCTGATCTCCGGGCACTTCACCCGGGACCGGCAGCTCGCCGCCCACGACTTCCGGGCGTACTCGCCGCGCTTCCAGGGCGAGAACCTCCAGCACAACCTGAACCTGGTCGAGGCGCTGCGCCGGATCGCCGAGCGCAAGGGGGTCTCGGTCGCGCAGATCGCCATCGCCTGGGTGCTGTCGCGGGGCGAGGACATCGTGCCGCTCGTCGGCGCCCGGACCCGGGAGCGGCTGGCGGAGTCTCTGGGCGCGCTGGACGTCACGCTGGACACGGCCGATCTCGCGGCGATCGAGGACGCCGTACCGGCCGGTGCCGCCGCCGGCGAGCGCTACCCGGCGGCGCAGATGGCGCACGTCGAGCGCTGACCCGGTGCCCGGTACGGTCTGTGCCATGGCACCGACCAGCGAGATCCTGACCGCCGAGCGCATCCTCGAAGCCACCGAGGAGGTGCTGCGCCGCCACGGCCCGGCCAAGGCGACCGTGGTGGACGTGGCCCGCGCGCTCGGCGTCAGCCACGGCACCGTCTACCGGCACTTCCGGACGAAGGCGGCGCTGCGGGAGGCGGTGACGAAGCGGTGGCTGGACCGTACCTCCGAGGCGCTGTCCGGGATCGCCGCCGACGAGACCCGCGACCCGGACACCCGCCTGCGCAACTGGCTCGCGGCCCTCTTCGAGGCCAAGCGGCGCAAGGCGGGCGACGACCCCGAGCTGTTCGCCACCTACATGGTGCTGACCGCCGAGACCGGCGCGGCGGTCGGCGACCACATCACCGACCTGACCGCTCAGCTGACCCGGATCGTCCAGGCGGGCGTCGACACCGGCGCCTTCACCGTCACCGACCCGGCGGCCACGGCCCGCGCGCTGTTCCAGGCGACCGGCCGCTTCCACGACCCCTGTCACGCCCGCGAGTGGGAACAGCCGGACGCGCAGGAGGAGTTCGCGGCGGTGGTGGAGCTGGTGGCGCGGGGACTGCGGGCGTAGGCGGACGGGAATCGCACGGTCGCGCACCTGGTTGACGCGTCCCGCCCGGAGCGCCCCGTACCCGCGACCTCCGAGGAGCCGACATGTCCGGCGAACCCGCCGCCCGCGAACCGCGCCCGGTCGGCTCGGCGGCCGGCCGGGCGAACCCGCTGTCCGCGAACCGCGCCCGGTCGGCTCGGCGGCCGGCCACGGCGCGGCGCCGCACTTCTACCGCGACGTCCTCGGTCTGCCCGAGCGGGGCGCGCGCGTTCAGCTCTGGCGACGGACGGGGCACCATCCTCGACGCGGGCCGGGCGGCGCGTGGCCGGGGTCATCCGGGTCGCCTTCCAGGTCGACGACTCCGCTGCCACGGCCGAGAAGCGGGCCGCCGCGGGGCCGAGGTGGTCGCCGAGCCGGCCCGCACCCCCTGGAGGACCGTAGGGCGGACCCTGGGACCCAGGGCCCCCGGGCCGGCGCCGCGCTCACGACTTCGCCGGGTCCACCGTCGCCTGATGGGCCTCGGCCAGGTGTTCCTCCGCCTTCAGCCACGGCAGGAACTGGGCGCCCTTGCGCCAGCCGCACGTGTCGCAGCTGATCGTGCGCTGCACTCCCGCCCGCTGGACCCGCACGACGTGTTCGCGTCCGTGCTGGTCCCAGCGGCTGACCTTGCTCGTGTTGATCTCCAGCATGCTGCCTCCAAGGGCCGCGTCCGGTGAATCCGCCGGCCAGCTAGGAGTGTGCAGCAAGACGACCGTCAACGGGGGCTCCTTCACCACGGGTTGGCCAAGCGGTGCGGTGTGGACCGGCCGGCCGTCCGCACGGCTCAGTCGACCGTCCGGGGCGACAGCGTGCCGAGCGTGGCCCCGCCGGGTGCCGGCGCGTGATGCCGCTCAGGCGGCTGCGCGCGGAGTCCCCGGAGTTCCGCGAGGCGCGGGAGCGGCACGAGGTGGGAGCGCACCCGGTCCAGCGTGAGGAGTCCGTCGACCGGTACGTCGGCCGGGTCGTCGTCGAGCACACCGACCTGTGGCCCGGGCCGGAGACCGGGCCGCGCAGGGTGAGGTACGGGCCGGCGGGCGAGCAGTCGCGGCAGCGGCCGGAGCGGCTGCACGCGATCGCGCTGCGGCGGGGGTGAATACTCCCCGCCGCTCGGGATGACTGTGCGAAGTGCGGGAACCCGGGTAAGCGGAAGGCGAACGTCCGGACCCGAGGGGAGCCGAGGAAGCCATGGCCGAGCAGAAGGCCGAGCGGAAGCCGGCCCACGACCTCCCGCAGCCGCTGCGGGCCGCCGCCTCGGTACTGAGCAGGGTGCCCGGTGCCGGAGTGGTGAGCAGGGCGGCCGAGGAGACCCTGGACAGGGTCGGAGCGGTGTCGCCGCGCGGGCGACGGATCGCCGTGTACACCGGCGCCGGCGTGCTGGGCGTCGCAGGTGTGGTGGAGTGGCCGATCGCCCTGACCGGAGCGGCGGTCGCGTGGCTGACCCAGCCGCGGCACGAGGAGCCGCAGACCCGGCCCGCCGAGGACCCGGGCTCCGGCGGCGCCGGGGAGTCCGCCGGCCCGACGCCCACCCCGAAGGTGCTGGCCCGGTCCGCGCCGGCGGCGGGTACGGAGACGCCCGCGGCGGGTACGGCGTCCCCCGCCACGCCCTCCGGCAAGCTGCCCGCGCATCCCACGGGCCCCGAGGAAGCGCCCGCCCCGCCCCCGGGCAGCGGCGCGCCCAGTGCCCCGACGGCACGGCACGACCGTACGAGCGACTGAGGGAACGTGATGAGCGCAGGACTTCTCACCCGCCCGTCGGCGGTCGCCGCCGGCCTCGTCCTCGCCGGTCCGCGGCTGCTCGCCCGGTCCGCGGCACCGGCGGTGGGCGTGGCCGCCGGAGCGGCGGCGGGGACGGCACGGGCCGGCGTACGCGGCGCCGACTTCGCGCTGCGGATGGCCCGGGCCGCCCGCGCGGCGGCCCCCGGCGGCAGCCAGGACTGGCGCGCCGGAAACCGCGCCCACCTGGCACTGCGCCCGCGCGGCGCGGACACCGACGCCGACCGGGAGCAGGACACGGAACCGGCCGGCGAGCCCGCCGGGCCCCCGGCGTCCCGGTCCGCCCGCACCGAGCGCCTCGCCCGCCGGGTCGCCGCAGCCCTCGTCGAGCATCCGGACGTGGCGTTCGCGTACTGGGACCGCGGGCTGGGCCGGCTGGTCGTGACGGCGGCCGAGGAGGCCGTCAGCGACCGGGTGATGGAGCGGGCCGCCGCACTCGCCGAGCGGCACGGGCTCGTCCCCGTGGGCGTCGACGACGTCGAGGAACTCACCCACCCCGGCGATCCGGCCTCCGTGCGGACCGCGGCCCTCGCGCTCGGCGCCGACGCGCTCGGGATCGCCGCCGCCGTCGCCGCATCCGCGCTGCGGCTGCCGCCCTCGCCCCGGCTGGTCACGGCCACGCTGACCCTGCTGCGGGAGAACCCCCGCTTCCGGTCCTGGCTGCGGAGCCGGCTCGGCGGACCCCGGATGGACGTGGCGCTGGCCGCCGCCAACGCGGTCGTGCACGGCGCCGGCCAGACCCCCACCTCGCTGCTGCTCGACGGCACCCTGCGCACCTGCCAGCTCGCGGAGGCGCTGGCCCGGACGGCCACCTTCGAGACCGTGCACGACCAGCTGTGCGCGCCGGACCGGGACAGCGTCCCGGCCGACCCCGCGCTGCGCCCTCCGCTGCGGACCTCACCCGCCCAGGAGTACGCCGCCCACGCCTCCACCGGCAGTGTCCTGGGCGCCGTCGCGGCCCTGCTCGTCAAGCACGACATCGCCGAGGCCGCCGAGGCGGTGCTCGCCGGCTCCCCCAAGGCCGCCCGGTACGGTCCCGCCGCCTTCCACGCCGTGCTGAGCGGCGCCCTGTCCGGGGCGGGCGTGCTGGTGCGCGACCCGGAGCGGCTGCGGCAGCTGGAGATGGCGGGAACCGTCGTCCTGCACCCGAGCGCCCTGCTCACCCCCGGCGCCGGAGCCGACCCCTGGACCGAGGCCGTGCTGGACGCGGCCCGGCGGGCCGGACTGCGGGTCGTGGTCGTGGACGACCCCGCGCTCGCCGACTTCACCGGCCTCGCCGACCAGGTCGTCGGCGCCGACCGGCCGCTCGCGCAGGTCGTCGACGAGCTGCGCGAGGAGGGCGGCGTGCTCACCGTCGCCCGTCCCCGCCCGCACGACGACACGGACGTCACCGCCGGGCTCCTGCGCGGTGACGTGGCCGTCGCCCTCACCGACGGGGACGGCCAGGTGGTGTGGGGCGCGGACGTCCTGGCCCCGCACGGCCTCGCCGACGTGTGGCGGCTGCTGGCCGCCGTGCCGGTGGCCCGCGCGGTCGGCAGCCGCTCGCAGACCCTCGCCCGGTCCGGCGCCGCCCTGTCCGGGCTGCTGGTGGCCGTCGGCGAGTCCCGCCGGGGCGGCCACAGCCTGCTGCCCGGCCTGCGGCACGCGCCCGTCGACCTGGGCGCGGCGGCGGCCCTGTTCACCGGGGTGCGCTCCGCCCTCGGCGTGGCGGCGGCCCGCGCCCCGCACCCCCGGCCCCGGGTGGCCTGGCACGCCCTGGACCCGGACGACGTCCGCGACCGGCTGGAGCGCGAGACGCCCGCCGAGCCGACGGCCGTCGAGCAGGTCACCGCCCGGGTCCGCACGGCCGCCGACTCCGTCGTACGGCTGCCCGTGCTGGCCCCGGCGCGCTGGTCGCTGCAACTGGCCCAGGCCGTACGGAACGAACTGGACGACCCGCTCACCCCGGTCCTGGCGGTCGGCTCGGCCGCGTCGGCGATCCTCGGGTCGGCCGTGGACGCGCTGCTGGTCGTCGGTGCCCTCGACCTGAACGCGCTGGTCGGAGGGGTCCAGCGGCTGCGGGCCGAGCGGGCGCTGTCCGGGCTGCTCGCCCAGCAGAAACAGAAGGCGCGGGTCGCGGACGACGGGGAGGCGGTCCACGTGGTGGACGCCGCCAAGCTCAGCCCCGGTGACGTGATCGACCTCAAGGCCGACGACGTGGTGCCCGCCGACGCCCGGCTGCTGTGGGAGGACGGCCTGGAGGTGGACGAGTCCGCGCTCACCGGCGAGTCCCTGCCGGTGAACAAGGCGATGGACCCCGCGCCGCGCGCCCCCGTCGCCGAACGGCACTGCATGGTCTTCGAGGGGACGACCGTGGTGGCCGGACGCGCCCAGGCGGTCGTCGTGGACACCGGCGACCGCACCGAGGCCGCCCGCGCCGTCGCCCTCGCCGCCCGGGTGCCGACGGCCGCCGGAGTACAGGCCCGGCTCCAGGAACTCACCCGCAAGGCCATGCCGTTGACGATGGCGGGCGGTGCCGTGGTGACCGGCCTGTCGCTGCTGCGGGGAACGCCGATCCGGCAGGCGGTGAGCGGCGGCGTGGCGGTCGCGGTGGCCGCGGTACCGGAAGGGCTGCCGCTGGTGGCCACGGTGGCGCAGCTGGCCGCCGCCCGCCGGCTCAGCAGCCGCGGTGTCCTGGTCCGCGCTCCGCGCACGCTGGAGGCGCTGGGCCGCATGGACACCGTCTGCTTCGACAAGACGGGCACCCTGACCGAGAACCGGCTGCGGCTGGTGCGGGTGGCCGACGCGGGCGGCACGGTCCACACCCTCGGCGAGTCCGGCGCGGCCGGCCCGCTGCGGGTCGCGGCCCGCGCCTGCCCCCAGCTGAACGGCGACTCCGTCCGCCCGGCCCACGCCACCGACGAGGCCGTCCTGGACGCCGCCGGGCCCGACCCCGAGTGGCAGCAGATCGAGGGCCTGCCCTTCGAGGCCGGCCGCGGTTACGCCGCCGCCGTGGGCCGGGCCGGGGACGGCTCACCGGTGCTGGTGGTCAAGGGCGCGCCCGAGACCGTCCTGCCCGCCTGCGCCGGTCTTGCGGACCACGTCTCCGACCGGTCCCATGCGCTGGCCGGCGACGGACTGCGGGTGCTCGCGGTGGCCAGGCGTCCCCTCGGCGAGGGCGAGCAGGCGTCGGACGTCCTCCAAGAGCCCTTGCGCAAGCTGGAGTTCACCGGACTGGTGGCCCTCGCCGACGTGGCGCGCGAGACGTCCCCGGCGCTGGTGCGGGGGCTGCGCGAGGCGGGCGTACGGCCGGTCGTGCTGACCGGCGACCACCCGCAGACCGCCCTGGCCATCGCCGTCGGCCTGGGCTGGCCGCAGGACGCGACCGTGGTCACCGGCGACGAACTGGCCGCCGCCGACCGCTCCGCCCGCTCCCGGATGCTGCGGGACGCCGACGTGGTGGCCCGGGTCGCGCCCGAGCAGAAGCTCCAGGTGATCGAGGCCCTGCGGGACGCCGGCCGGGTGGTCGGCATGGTCGGCGACGGCGCCAACGACGCCGCCGCGATCCGCGCCGCCGACATCGGCGTCGGCATCAACGCCCGCGGCTCGGCCGCCGCCCGCAACGCCGCCGATCTCGTCGTCACCGGCGACGACCTGTCGGTGCTCATCGAGGCGGTCCGCGAGGGCCGCGCCCTGTGGCACAGCGTCGCCGACGCCATCGCCATCCTGATCGGCGGCAACGCGGGCGAGGTCGGCTTCGGCATCGTCGGCACCCTCCTGTCGGGCTCCGCGCCCCTGTCCACCCGCCAGATGCTCCTGGTGAACCTGTTCACCGACCTGTTCCCGGCGATGGCGGTCGCGGTGACCCCGCACCAGCAGGCGGAGGAACCCGCCGACGCGGGACCCGGCGAGCCCCTGGCCACCTCGGTCCTGGGCGCCCCGCTCATCCGGCAGATCCGGCACCGTGCCCTCACCACCTGCCTGGGCGCGACCGCCGCCTGGCTGTTCGGCCGCTTCACCCCCGGCACGGCCCGCCGCTCCACGACGATGGCCCTGTGCGCGGTGGTGGGCACCCAGCTGGCCCAGACCCTGGCCGACCGCCGGGACAGCCCGCTGGTCCGGATCACGTCCCTGGGCTCGGCCGTCGCCCTGGTCGCCCTGGTCGAGACCCCGGGCATCAGCCAGCTCTTCGGCTGCACCCCGCTCGGCCCGCTGGCATGGGCGGGCGTGGCCCTGGCGATCACCCTGGCCCTGACCGGCCAACGAGCACTGCCGCACGTGGAGAGCGCCCTGCTCAAGCGCTGGCCGACCCTGTCCACAAAACTGACCTGAGCGCAGGCCCCCCCAGGGGCGCGGGGAACTGCGCGCCCGGCCACGGACGCCCTGCACCCGCGGTACCGGCCTCACGCACGCTGCACGGGCTGAGCGCAGGCCCCCTCAGGGGCGCGGGGAACTGCGCGCCCGGCCACGGACCACCTGCACCCGCCGTACGTGCCTGGTGCCCGCTGCCGCACGTCGACTATGTGACGGGGCTGAGCGCAGGCTCCCTCAGGGGCGCGGGGAACGGCGCGCCCGGCCACGGACGCCCTGCACCCGCGGTACCCGCCTCACGCACGCTGCACGGGCTGAGCGCAGGGCCCCTCAGGGGCGCGGGAACTGCGCGCCCAGCCGCACTCCACCCGCGCCCGTCCACCGGCGTCCGCAGCCCAGGCGCCATACGGCATCCCACGCGGCCGTGGCGCGGGAGGCCGTGTGGCGTGTGCGGGGTCGGTGGGGGCTGAGCGCGCAGCTCCCCGCGCCCTGGGGTGCGTGCGCTCAGGCGTGTCTCGGTCGCTCACGCGCCACACCGCACGGCGCCGACGTCAAGCGCCTGACCCCGCGCCGCGGCGCTGACGCGCCACTTCTCACGCGTCCACCGCCTGACGAACCTCCGCCGACGACAACCGCTCCGCCGTCCGCTCCGCGGTTCCCCGGGCCCACCGCCCGCTCGTCAGCGCCCCGAGCACGAGTACGGCGAACCCGCACCCGGCGAGAATCCACCACCCGGGCCGGGCGGCGGAGACGAACACCTCCCGGTACGGGGACGAACCGATGCCCGCCGCCAGCACCGCCCCGACCACCGCGACCCCCAGCGTCTGTCCCAGCTGCCGGCTCGTGGAGGCGACGGCCGCGGCCACCCCCGCCTGGCTGCGGGGCATGCCCGAGACCGCCGTGTTGGTGATCGGCGCGTTGACGAACCCGAACCCGATCCCGAACAGCACGTACCCGAGGAACAGGGTGACGTCGGACGTCTCCGCCTCGAACGCGGCGAACAGCACCCCGCTCGCCGTCATCGCGACCCCCGCGATCAGCAGCGGCACCCGCGGGCCGAAACTCCCCACCAGCCGCCCCGACAGCGGCGCGCACAGGAACGTCGGCACCGCCATCGGCAGCATCCACAGCCCCGCGTGCAGCGCGTCCAGCCCCCGCACGTTCTGCAGGTACAGCGTGGACAGGAACAGGAACCCGCCCAGCGCCGCGAACGCGCTCAGCGCGATCACCGTGGCTCCGCTGAACGGCGCCGACCGGAAGAACCGCAGGTCGATCAGAGGTTCGTCCCGCCGGGGCTCGTACCAGAGCAGCCCCCCGAGCGCGGCCAGCGCGACCACGGCGAACGGCGCCACCGTGGCGAGCCCCGCGGCCGGCGCCTCGATGATCGCGTACGTCAGCGCGCCGAACAGCACGATCACCAGGACCTGGCCGACCGGGTCGGGGCGGCGCGTCTTGGGCGCACGGGACTCGGGGACGTGGCGCAGGGTCAGCAGGAGCGCGGCCAGGCCCACCGGGAGGTTGACCCAGAAGATCGACCGCCAGCCGACCGACTCCACCAGCAGCCCGCCGATCAGCGGACCGGCGGCCATCGAGATACCGACCACCGCACCCCACGCGCCGATCGCCCGCGCCCGCTCGCGCGGGTCGGTGAAGGTGTTGGTGATGATCGACATGGCGACGGGGTTCAGCATCGAGCCGCCCACCGCCTGGACCATGCGGAAGGCGACCAGTGCCTCCAGGTCCGGCGCGAGCGAGCACAGCGCGGAGCCGAGGGTGAAGACGACCAGGCCGGCCAGGAAGACCCGCTTGCGGCCGAGCCGGTCGGCGGTGGAACCGGCGAGCATCAGCAGCGCGGCGAGGACCAGCGTGTACGCGTCGATCGCCCACTGGAGGCCGGACGTGCTCGCGTCCAGTTCCTTCTGCATGGACGGCAGGGCGACGTTCAGGGCGGTGTTGTCGAGGCTCACGATCAGCAGGCTCATGCAGCAGATCGCGAGCACCAGCATGCGTCGACGATGGCTGAGCTCGGGCATGCGCTCCAGGGTACGCCGACGTCGATAGTGCGTCTAACTAATGACCGTTACACGGTGATTGCCGGGAGGGACTGCGGGGAGCGACGGCCCGGGCCGGACGGAACCGTCCGGGCACAACCGTCCGGGCACCCGGCCGGGTGGGGGACAATGGGCCTTTGCCTCTGTCGTACGTCCGCCCCCGGAGCCCTCTGATGACCCACCCGCTCTCGATCGGTCCGCACGCCGTCGCGCCGCCCGTGGTACTGGCGCCGATGGCGGGGATCACCAACGCCCCGTTCCGCACCCTGTGCCGGGAGTTCAGCGGCGGCAAGGGCCTGTTCGTGAGCGAGATGATCACGACCCGGGCGCTGGTCGAGCGCAACGAGAAGACCATGCAGCTGATCCACTTCGACGCGACCGAGAAGCCGCGCTCGATCCAGCTGTACGGCGTCGACCCGGCGACCGTCGGCAAGGCCGTCCGCATGATCGCCGAGGAGGGTCTCGCCGACCACATCGACCTGAACTTCGGCTGCCCGGTCCCCAAGGTGACCCGGAAGGGCGGCGGCTCCGCGCTGCCCTACAAGCGGAACCTGCTGCGGGCGATCCTGCGGGAGGCGGTCAGCGGGGCGGGCGACCTGCCTGTCACGATGAAGATGCGCAAGGGCATCGACGACGACCACATCACCTACCTGGACGCCGGCCGGATCGCCGTCGAGGAGGGCGTGACGGCCATCGCGCTGCACGGCCGCACCGCCGCCCAGCACTACGGCGGCACCGCCGACTGGGAGGCCATCGCCCGCCTGAAGGAGCACGTGCCGGAGATCCCCGTGCTCGGCAACGGCGACATCTGGTCGGCCGCGGACGCGCTGCGGATGGTGCGGGAGACGGGCTGCGACGGAGTGGTCGTGGGGCGTGGCTGCCTCGGCCGGCCGTGGCTGTTCGCCGACCTGGTGGCGGCCTTCGAGGGCCGTACGCACGACATCGCGCGGCCCTCCCTGCGCGAGGTCGCCGACGTCATGGTCCGGCACGCCACCCTGCTCGGCGAGTGGATCGGCGACGAGGCGCGCGGAGTCATCGACTTCCGCAAGCACGTCGCCTGGTACCTGAAGGGCTTCGCGGTCGGCTCGGAGATGCGCAAGCGGCTCGCGATCACCTCGTCGCTGGCCGAACTCCGCTCCGGGCTGGACGAGCTGGACCTCGGCCAGCCCTGGCCCGCCGGCGCCGACGGGCCCCGCGGCCGCACGTCCGGCAACAACCGGGTGGTGCTGCCGGACGGCTGGCTGAAGGACCCGTACGACTGCGCGGGGATCGGCGAGGACGCGGAGCTGGACACCTCCGGAGGCTGATCAGTCCGTGGACGGACCAGGCGTCGATCCGTACGCCGTCAGGAAGCGGTCGCGGAACGCGCTCATCTTCCACACGGGGGCGTCCGGGGCGGGCTTCAGGCCCTGCGTCCAGTTCCAGGAGGCGATCCTGTCGAGGACCTCCGGGTCCCTGGCGACGATCGAGACGGGCACGTCACGGTTGGCGTGGCCGCCGCTGACCCGGGCGATCGGCTGGTGGTCGCCGAGGAAGACCAGGACGGTGTCGTCGGTGCCGTAGCGCTCCAGCCACTGGGTGAGGCTGGTGAGGGAGTACCGCACCGACTTGCCGTACTCCTCCTTCGAGCGGGTGGAGTCGGTCAGCACGTCCGACGGGTCGACGCCCGCCCGCTGGATCGGGCCGAAGACCGACCCGTCGCCGAGCCGGTCCCAGTCGACCAGTTCCGGGATGGGGGCCCAGGGCTGGTGGCTGGAGGTCAGGATGATCTCCGACATCAGCGGCCTGTCCCGCTTCTTTCCGTGCACCAGCCGCTGGAAGGCCTCCAGCGCGTACTGGTCCGGCATGGTCGACCAGCTGAACTTCGGCCCCCGGTAGCCCAGCTGGAAGGCGTTGTAGACCTTGTCGAGGCCGTAGAAGCTCTGCTCCGGCCAGCCCTTCTGCACGCCGGGCATCACGCCGACCGTGTCCCAGGCGCCCGTCTTCTGGAACGCCTTGGTGAGGCTGAGGTGGTCGCCGGCCATGACCGTGCGGTAGCGCTGCTGGTTGTCGATCCACAGGCCGGACATGGTGGTGGAGTGGCCGAGCCAACTGCTCCCGCCGTACGTCGACGAGGTCAGCCAGCCGCTCCTGGAGTGGAAACCGGCCTTCTCCAGCGCCTCGGTGCCGGTGGCGAGGGTCCGGTCCACGCCGGGGGCGATGACCGGGTCCTCCAGCGCGCTGCGGCCGTAGCTCTCGATGAAGGTGAAGATCACGTCCTTGCCGCGCAGGTCCGGCAGCAGCCGGCCGGCGGGGGTGTCGCCGAACCGGTCGGCCTTGGCCTCCTTCGCGAACGCGGCCTCGTCCCGCAGGGTGTCCTTGACCCGCCGGGCCTGGATCTCCAGGGCACCGGCGACCCGGTGGGAGGCGATCGGCCCGCCGTTGACCTGGAGACCGAGGGTGGAGCAGGTGATCCAGACGATGCCGGCGATCAGGGTGGCCCGGGTGGCGGCCTGGGTGTCGCGCACCAGCAGGTCGCTCAGCCGGACCGTCGCCAGGGCCGTCACGACCAGCACCAGCACGACCAGGACGACGGCGCCGACGGAGGCGCCCACGGCGGTCGCCCGGCCCATCGAGTCCCCGACGTAGGCCTGCGCGTCGTCCAGCAGGCCCCAGTCCAGGACGAGGTTGAAGCCCCGGCCGAGGTACTCGGTGAACCCCATGTCGAGGATGTTCAGGACGGTCAGCGCCCCGAGGACCGTCCCGGAGAACGCCGCCAGGACCACCCGCGGCCGGCGCGGCAGCGCGAGCAGCACGGCCGCCCCGATGATCGCCTCCGCCGGCAGCCGGGTGAACCGGTCGGGCCGGAGCGCGGCGAGCGTGTTCGGCAGCAGCAGGGCGCCGAGGACGAGGACGGCGGCGAGAGCGGTGGTCGTCCAGGAGAGGGCGCGGGCTGCGGCGGGGCGGCGGGTGCGCCAGGAACGCCCGTGGGCGAGACGGGCTCGCAGGCGGGTGCCGAGGCGGGTGCCGTGAGGTGCGCCGCCGGTGGCGGGAGTGCCGTCGTCGCCGGATGCCGCCCCGGCGGGCGCCGCCGCACTCACCGGTGGGACGGAGGCAGGGTCGTCGACCGGGTCCGGCGGCCGGCGAAAGCGCGTGAAGACAGGCACCCGAAGGTCCTTCCGTACGAAGCCCGGTGAAGCGGCGGATCCGGTTCCCCGGGGGATCGGATCCACCGCAATCCCGTACGGTCCGCCTCCGGCCGGTGTTCAGCGCTTTCGCCGAGCGCTCGGCAAACACCGGGCAAACACTCCCCGCCCCGTGCGTCAGGCGCCCCCGACCGCCGTGAGCAGCGCCAGCGGTGCCGCCGCCGAGCGGGACTCCCGTACGCACGCGTGCGGGTAGGGGACCGGCTCCGCGTGGGTGTCGCGGCCGTAGCCCGCGAGGACCTCCGGGAGCCGGTGACCGGTCGCCGTCGCCGCGTCGACCAGGGCGTGGGCGACCGTGCGGGCCTCGTCGTGCAGGCCGTAGCGGGCGAGCCCGAGGGTGATCAGCGCGTTGTCGTGCGGCCAGACCGAACCGCGGTGGTACGAGAGCGGGTGGTACGCCGACTGGCCCGCGGCCAGCGTGCGCACGCCCCAGCCGGAGAAGAAGTCCGCATCCAGCAGCCGCCGGCCCACCTCCTCGCCGTACTCCTTGTCCAGCAGCCCCGACCACAGCAGGTGCCCGGCGTCCGAGGCGAGCGCGTCCACCTGGCGGCCCTCCCCGTCGAGCGCGAGCGCGGGGAAGGAACGGGCCTCCATCCAGAAGTCCCGCTGGAAGCGGTCCCGCAGGTCACCGGCCGTCTGTTCCAGCAGCGCCGCGTACGTCTGGTCTCCCCACACCGTGCGCGCCACCCACGCCGTACGGCGCAGCGCGTCGTACGCGTACCCCTGGGCGCCCGCCGCCATCACCGGGCCGCTCGGGCGGGTGCCGTCGGCCGAGCAGATGGCGCCGGGGGAGTCCTTCCAGTTCTGGTTGGCCAGGCCGCCCTGGTCGGCGCGGTAGACCAGATAGCCGCGGGAGGTGAGGCCGCCGTGGTCCAGCATCCAGCCGATCGCCGCGCGGGCGTGCGGCTCCAGACGGCGGGCGAGCGCCGCGTCACCGGTCTGTTCGACGTAGGAGCCGAGCAGGACGAGGAACAGCGGGGTCGCGTCCACCGAGCCGTAGTAGCGGCCGTACGGCACCTGCCCGAAGTGCGCCAGCTCCCCGTGCCGCACCTCGTGCACGATCTTGCCGGGCTGGGCGACCGACTCCGGGCCGGTCTCCGTGGCCTGCGTGGCGGCGAGCGCGGGCAGGGTCGCGGCGGCGAGCTGCGGGCGGTAGGGCAGCGCGAACAGGGACGTCAACAGGGCGTCCCGGCCCAGCAGGGCCAGGAACCACGGGGCCCCCGCCGCCGGTACGCGCAGCTCCTCGCCGTCCGGGCCGGTCGCCGGGACCTGGAGGGAGGCGAGGTCCGCGAGACCGCGGGCACAGGCCGCCGCCAGCTCCGGCCAGCCCGTCGGGAAGGCCACGCCCTCCACGAACTCGCCCTCCAGGGCGAGGAGCCGGTCGTTCAGTGCCGCCGGGGAACGCGGTACCCGCAGGGTCCGCCGGTCGCCGTGCGGGCGGGCCATCACCCGCAGCGTCAGCTCCGCCGAAGCGTGCGGCTCCAGGTCCAGCGTCCACACCAGGCGCCGGGCGCCGGTGCCGGTCTCCTCGACGCCGTCCGGAGCCGGCTCAGCCGTCACCGTCGTACAGGAACGCCATTCACCGCGCTGGTAGGCGAACTCCACGCCGTCGTCGAGGATCTGGCGGGAGCGGGTGGCGCCGGTCTTGGCGTAGGTGCGGTGGTCGGCGCGCAGTTCGAACTGGTCGGTGAAGTCGGCGTCGGCGGTGACCGCGAGCCGGACCGTGGTCGGCACCGGCCGGTTGCTGGTCACCCGCAGGGACTCGACGAACGCGCCGTCCGCGACGGCCTGTTCACGGAAGAGCGTGTACGCGGGCGGCTCCTGGCGGCCGCCGCGCGGCACCAGCACACAGCGCGCGGTGTCCCCGTCGGCGACCGGCGACAGCGCCTCGGGCACCGCGCCGTCGACGGTGAGCTGCCAGCGGCTCAGATGCCGGGCGTCCCGCACGAACAAGCCGTCCGGGGAACTGCCGCCCCGGACGCCGCTGATGTCGCCGCCGTCGCCGACGGCGGCGAACGTCCCGCCGTGCACGAGCAGATGATGCCGGTCCGTCATCCCCGGTCCCCTCCCTTGGCTCCCATGACTCCCATGACTCCCATGGCTGCCGTGGCTGTGGTGGCTGCCGTGGCCGTGGTGTCGCTGTGCAGCAGGTCGAGCGTGAGCGCGGCGGTCCAGCTGAAGCCGGCCGCCCCGCAGCCCTCGCCGGTGTACGGATCGACGTACTCCGCGAAGTCGGTCGCGTCGGCCAGGTCCAGGGCCGCCGTCCGCAGCGCGTCGGCCCGGCCGGTCTCGCCGTGCGTGCGCAGCCCGCGCTCCACCAGCCAGCTCGTGTTGAACCAGGCCGGACCGCGCCAGTACCGGTGCGGATCGAAGGCCTCGCCCAGCAGGTCGTAGCTGGGGACGAGGCGGGTGGTGTCACCGAGCCCGAAGTGCCGCGAGCCCGCCGTCCGCACCAGAGCGGTGGAGATCTCCCGGGGCAGGGTGGGCAGCAGCAGCGGAACGAGACCGGAGACACCGCGCTCGGGGATCAGCTCCCCGCCCCGCACGTCCCGGCAGAAGAACATGCCCTGCGCCGGATCCCACAGCCGGTCGATCAGGGCAGCCGTCAGGCGTTCCGCGCGCGCGTGGCGGGCCGTACCGGTCGCGCCCAGCTCCCGGGCGATCCGGGCCAGGGCGTGCTCGGAGGCGATGAGCAGGGCGTTGAACGCGGGGTCCTCCACCGCGAAGGCGCTCTCGCCGTCCGCGTACCCGCCGTCCCGGTAGTCCGTCGCCAGCCGCACGTACCGCCCGTAGTCCAGATCCGTCGGCCGGTCCTCCGCCGCCCCGTGATCGAGGTCGGCGCGGCGGAAGGAGCGGGCCGGGGCGGGCGTGACGCGGGAGAGCGGGGCGTCCCAGCAGGGGCTGTTGTCCATACCCTGTTCCCAGGGGTGCACGACGGACGCGAGGGAGCCCCCGCCCAGGTCCCGCCGGTGCAGCAGATACCGGTGCCAGGCCGCGAGCCTCGGATAGACCCGGGCGAGGAAGCCGCGCGACCGGGACAGCCCCGGGTCGGCGCGGTGCACCAGCCAGGCCGCCAGCGCGTGCACCGGTGGCTGCACGATGCCGGAGGTCTGTACGGTGCGCGGGGCGCCCGCAGCGCGCCCCGCGGTCGAGGAGCGCCAGAAGTCGGGGCTCGGGAAGTACGCGTCGAGCGGTACGGAGGGGTTGAAGACGATGTGCGGGACCCGGCCGTCGCCCCACTGGGCGCCGAGCAGCGTCTCCAGCTCCGTCTGCGCCCGCAGCGGCGACAGGTGGCGCAGGCCGATCGCGATGAACGCGGAGTCCCAGGACCACTGGTGCGGGTACAGCCCGTGCGAGGGCACCGTGGAGGTGCCGGTCCAGTTGCTCTCCAGCACCCGGGCGGCCCTGACGTGCAGGGAGGGCGGGGAGGGCGGGGTGGACGCCGCGTGTTTCGCGGCCGCTGGATCGTATGCAACGCCCCCCGGCCCCCGCACCTCACCAGGCCCGGTGAACGGAGGTGAGGAAAAGGTGCGTACGGGATCGAAGTGACCCGCGTTACGGGCGGTGAGCTGGGTTGTGCGGTCCACGCAGGGCTCCCCGAAGACGTACGGCCGGCCAGTTCGACGATGGCTACCGTAGGGTTACGTCTATTTAACACGCAAAACTCAATATGTAATGCAAACTTGAGAATCACAAGGGGGTGTGCATGACCGGACGGTCCGGCAGGACGACCCGAGCGAGCGGCCAGGCGAGCGCCGGAGACCTGCTCGAACTGGTGCGCAGCGGCCGCGCCACCACCCGCGGCGCGCTCCAGCAGGCCACCGGCCTCTCCCGCGCCACCGTGGGCCAGCGCCTCGACCGGCTCTTTCGCGCGGGCTGGCTGCGCGAGGGCGCCGGCGGCCCGGTCGACTCCCCTCTCGGCGGGCGTCCCTCCATCACCCTGGAGTTCGACGACGCCCACGCCGTCGTCCTCGCCGCCGACCTCGACACCCGGCACGCGCGCGCGGCGCTCCTCTCCTTGACCGGCGAGATCCTCGCCGAGCAGGCGGGCACGCCGGCCATCGCGGACGGCCCGGACGCCGTGCTCGGCGAACTCGGCCACTGGTTCGCCGAACTCCTGGCGAAGGCGGGCCACCGCGCGGACGAGGTCTGCGGCATCGGCCTCGCGGTACCGGGCCCCGTCGACACCGCCACCGGCCGGGTCGTGCAGCCGCCGATCATGCCCGGCTGGGACGGCTACGACATCCGGGGCCGCCTGGCCCGGTCGTTCAGCGAGCACACGGGGGCCGCGACGGTCCCGGTGCTGGTCGACAACGACGCGAACCTGATGGCGTACGGCGAACAGCGCACCGCCCACCCCGACTGCTCGGCGTTCGTCCTGGTCAAGGTCTCGACGGGGATCGGCGCCGGGGTCGTCGTCGACGGTTCGATCTACCGGGGCGTCGACGGGGGAGCGGGCGACCTCGGCCACATCCGGGTCCCGGCGGGCGCCCAGGCGCTGTGCCGGTGCGGTTCCTACGGCTGCCTGGCCGCCGTCGCGAGCGGCGGCGCGGTGGCCCGGCGGCTGGCGGAGACCGGGGTGCCGGCGGCGTCCGGCTCGGACGTACGGGACCTGCTGGCGGCCGGGCATCCGGAGGCGGCGGCGTTCGCCAGGGAGGCGGGGCGCCAGGTCGGGGACGTCCTGGCGACCGTGGTGACCCTGCTGAACCCCGGCGTCCTGATGATCGCCGGGGACCTGGCCGGGACCCCCTTCCTCACCGGCGTGCGGGAACTGCTGTACCAGCGGGCCCTGCCGCGCTCCACGGCCCGGCTGGAGGTCGTCACCTCACGGCTCGGGGACCGGGCCGGGCTGGTCGGGGGCGGGGCGCTGGTCGTGGAGCACCTGTACGCGCCGGAGCGGGTGGAGGAACGGCTGGCCGCGCTGGGAATGTGACGGCCGGGCCGGCGGTGTGCGGTCGCGCTGGGGTGTGCGGTCGGGCCGGCGGGGTGCGGTCGCGCTGGGGGTGTGACGGGAGTGTTTCCGTCCGGGGACGCGTCCGCATGGTGAAATCCGCGGGCCTGTGGCAGCGTGATTATCGCCACCCCTGATATGGGTTGCGCTCACATGAGCGGATCGTGACCGACTGCACTTCATCAAGGGGTGGCACTCAGTGCCACCCCTTGATCGTTCATCGACCGAAAACAGAGGGGCTCGCGAGCGCTCGTCTGAGCGCAAATTCCGCAGTATGAGCGCCGATGCGTTCAAGAAGTGAAAATACGGGCCTGCGCCGCTTGCCGTGCGGTGACTTTCGATCCGCTGGCGGACGAGTGGTTACAGGCACATGACGCGCAAGTGGACGTACCCAGGGGCCTTTGATCTGGGTATGTTCCTCGCCGTCAGGGCAGCCACCGCGGCCTCAAGGAGTCGAGACCCGTGTCGGAAAACAAAGATCCTCACGTAGCTGAGCACGGCGAGAGCGTTGAGGGCGTGAAGTTCGTTTACGACTTCACCGAGGGCAACAAGGACCTCAAGGACCTTCTCGGCGGCAAGGGTGCCAACCTCGCCGAGATGACCAACCTGGGCCTTCCCGTGCCGCCGGGCTTCACCATCACCACCGAGGCCTGCAAGGTCTACCTGGACAGCGGCGAGGAGCCGGCGGCACTGCGTGACGAGGTGAGTGCGCACCTCGACGCGCTGGAGCGGCGCATGGGCAAGAAGCTGGGCCAGGCCGACGACCCGCTGCTGGTGTCCGTCCGCTCCGGCGCGAAGTTCTCCATGCCCGGGATGATGGACACGGTCCTCAACATCGGCCTCTCGGACACGTCGGTCCAGGGCCTGGCCCGGCAGTCCGGCGACGAGCGCTTCGCGTGGGACTCCTACCGCCGCCTCATCCAGATGTTCGGCAAGACGGTCCTCGGCGTCGACGGCGACCTCTTCGAGGACGCGCTGGAGGCGGCGAAGGCGGCGAAGAAGGTCACGGTCGACACGGAGCTGGAGGCCGCCGATCTGAAGAAGCTGGTCACCCGCTTCAAGAAGATCGTCAAGACCGAGGCCAGCCGGGACTTCCCGCAGG
Source organism: Streptomyces sp. NPDC003011 (assembly GCF_053591515.1). Taxonomy (NCBI): domain Bacteria; kingdom Bacillati; phylum Actinomycetota; class Actinomycetes; order Kitasatosporales; family Streptomycetaceae; genus Streptomyces; species Streptomyces sp. NPDC003011. The sequence goes on along the minus strand of NZ_JBSFTY010000064.1, from coordinate 12,530 downwards.
ACCCGCGCGAGCAGATGGACCTCGCCATCCACGCGGTCTTCGACTCCTGGAACACCGACCGCGCCAAGCTGTACCGCCGCCAGGAGCGGATCCCGCACGACCTGGGCACCGCCGTGAACGTCTGCTCGATGGTCTTCGGCAACCTGGGCCCGGACTCGGGCACCGGCGTGGCGTTCACCCGCGACCCGGCCTCCGGCCACCAGGGCGTCTACGGCGACTACCTGCAGAACGCGCAGGGCGAGGACGTGGTCGCGGGCATCCGCAACACCGTCCCCCTCGCCGAGCTGGAGACGATCGACAAGAAGTCGTACGACCAGCTGATGCAGATCATGGCGACCCTGGAGAACCACTACCGGGACCTGTGCGACATCGAGTTCACCATCGAGCGCGGTCAGCTGTGGATGCTCCAGACGCGCGTCGGCAAGCGCACGGCGGGCGCGGCCTTCCGCATCGCCACCCAGCTCGTCGACCAGGGCCTGATCGACGAGGCCGAGGCCCTCCAGCGGGTGACGGGCGCCCAGCTGGCGCAGCTGATGTTCCCCCGCTTCGACGAGAACACCAAGGTCGCGCAGGTCGGCCGGGGCATCGCGGCCTCGCCGGGTGCGGCGGTCGGCAAGGCGGTCTTCGACTCGTACACGGCCGTGAAGTGGTCGCGTTCGGGCGAGAAGGTGATCCTGGTCCGCCGCGAGACCAACCCCGACGACCTCGACGGCATGATCGCGGCGGAGGGCATCCTGACCTCGCGCGGCGGCAAGACCTCCCACGCGGCCGTGGTGGCGCGCGGCATGGGCAAGACCTGCGTGTGCGGCGCGGAGGAGCTGGAGGTCGACACCAAGCGCCGGCGGATGACGGTGCCGGGCGGGCACGTGGTGGAGGAGGGCGACCTCATCTCCATCGACGGGTCGAGCGGCAAGGTGTACCTCGGCGAGGTGCCGGTCGTCCCGTCGCCGGTCGTGGAGTACTTCGAGGGCCGGATGCACGCGGGCGCCAACGACGCCGACGAACTGGTCGAGGCCGTGCACCGGATCATGGCGTTCGCCGACCGCAAGCGCCGGCTGCGGGTACGCGCCAACGCCGACAACGCCGAGGACGCGCTGCGGGCGCGGCGCTTCGGCGCGCAGGGCATCGGCCTGTGCCGTACGGAGCACATGTTCCTGGGCGACCGCCGGGAACTGGTCGAGCGCCTGATCCTGGCGGACACCGAGACCGAGCGCGAGGAGTCGCTGAAGGCGCTGCTCCCGCTGCAGAAGCAGGACTTCGTGGAGCTGTTCTCGGCGATGGACGGGCTCCCGGTGACGGTCCGGCTGCTGGACCCGCCGCTGCACGAGTTCCTCCCGGACATCACGGAGCTGTCGGTGCGCGTGGCGCTGGCGGAGTCCCGCCAGGAGCCGCACGAGAACGAACTGCGCCTGCTCCAGGCCGTGCACCGCCTGCACGAGCAGAACCCGATGCTGGGTCTGCGGGGCGTGCGGCTGGGCCTGGTGATCCCCGGCCTGTTCACCATGCAGGTACGGGCCATCGCGGAGGCGGCGGCCGAGCGCAAGGCGGCGAAGGGCGACCCGCGCGCGGAGATCATGATCCCGCTGGTGGGCACGGTCCAGGAGCTGGAGATCGTCCGCGAGGAGGCCGACCAGGTCGTCGCGGAGGTCGAGGCGGCGACCGGGACGGAGCTGAGGCTGGCGATCGGCACGATGATCGAGCTGCCGCGCGCCGCTCTGACCGCGGGCCAGATCGCGGAGGCGGCGGAGTTCTTCTCCTTCGGCACGAACGACCTCACCCAGACGGTCTGGGGCTTCAGCCGCGACGACGTGGAGGCGAGCTTCTTCACGGCGTACCTGGAGAAGGGCATCTTCGGCGTCAGTCCCTTCGAGACGATCGACAAGGACGGCGTGGGGTCCCTGGTGAAGCTGGCGGTCGAGGCGGGCCGCGCGACCCGCCCCGACCTGAAGCTCGGTGTCTGCGGCGAACACGGCGGCGACCCGGAGTCGGTCCACTTCTTCCACGAGGTGGGACTCGACTACGTCTCCTGCTCGCCGTTCCGAATCCCGGTCGCGCGCCTGGAGGCGGGGCGGGCGGCCTCGCAGTCGGCGGGCAGCGACCACCGATAGACCGTCCGGCGCCCGGCCGCCGGACCCCGCTGAACGCCGGACCCGCCGCCCCCGTCCCCGACCCTCACCGACCGGGACGGCGCTTCCGGAGCACGAAGAGAGGGCGGCACCCTTGTGCGGGGGTGCCGCCCTCTTGGCTGCGCCGGCCGGTCAGGTGTCGCAGGCCACCCCGTCGTTGTCGCGGTCGAGATGGGAGGCGTAGCCGGGTTCGCCGCGGTGGATGGGGGCCGCGCCGGCGGCTCGGACCGCGGTGCAGTTGGCGTAATAGACACTGCCGCTGCCGTCGGAGCCGGTGCCGGTGCCGGTGCCGGAACCGGAGTCGGAGGTGTCGTCCGCGGCGGCTTCGGCGGTGACCGTTCGCGTGACCTTCACCGTCTTCGTGGCGGTCACCGTGCCCGCCGGCTCCGGCTGAGCCGTCTGCGTGGCGGTGGCGGTGGCGGTCGCTGTCACGGTGACCGTCGGCCGCGGCGCGGCGGCGGCCGGCTTCGCCTCCGTCGTCGTGGTGTCGTCGCCGGCGCCTATGCCGGCGCCGATGAGGAGGGCCAGCGCCAGCGCGGGCAGGACGTACCGCTTCCGGGCCCACCTGGGGGCGGGGCCGGAGGCGGACGGCGGCACGGGCTGCGGGGCCTGGACGTACGGGTCGGTCATGTCGTCCCCCTGAGGTGTTACGTGAGGGGGTGACCGTAATGCCCGGCCCGTCGTCGTGGAGGAGAAGTGTTCATTCTGTGACCAGTGCGTGATGCTGGGTGCGGAAGGGGCCCTTCACCTCGTACGTGATCCCGCCCGAGGAACTGCCGCTGGTTCCCCGCTGGCTGGAGAAGTACAGCCGGGTGCCGTCCGGGGAGAACGCCGGGCCCGTGATCTCCGACGCCGACTGGCCGTCGAGGCGGAGGAACGGGGCGATCACGTCGTCCGGGGTGATCACGCAGATCTCCATGGTGCCGCCGTCCTCGGCGACGAACAGGTCGCCGGAGGAGGCGCTGGTGATGTTGTCGACGCCGGTGAGCGGGGCGCTGCCGGAGGTGACGAGGGAGTCGTCGTAGGCCAGCTCGTACGTGTTCGACGTCAGGTCGAGCTGCCAGACGCGGTTGTCGCCCTTCGTGGTGAACCAGACCCGGTCGTCCGCGTAGCAGCAGCCCTCGCCGCCGTTGAAGGACTTCGCACCGGAGACCTGGGCACGGGTGGCGGTGGGGGAGCCGTCCGGGTCGGGGACGTCGGCCCAGGTGAAGGAGCCCGCCGTGGCGGTGCCCGCGACCATGACCTGGAGGGTGCCGGAGGAAAGGTCGCCCCACGTCGCCGGCACGAAGCGGTAGAAGCGGCCGTTCGTCTCGTCCTCGGTCAGGTAGATCACCTCGCGTACCGGGTCGGCGGCCGCCGCCTCGTGCTTGAAGCGGCCCATCGCGTCGCGGCGGACCGCCGCCTTCGCGCCCCACGGGTCCGTCTCGTACACGTACCCGAGGGACACCTCCTCGCAGGAGAGCCAGGTGTTCCACGGCGTCGTGCCGCCCGCGCAGTTCTGGCGGGTACCGGACAGGATCCGGTACGCCGACGTGATGGTGCCCGCCGACGAGAAACGCACCGCGCTCGCTCCGCCCGACGGGTTGGTCTCCGAGTTGGACACGTAGATCCAGCCGGTGCCGTCGGCGTAACAGGCGCCGCCGTCGGGGGCGTTGTGCCAGGTGTACGACGTTCCCGTGACCGTCTGGCCGGAACGGGCGACGACCCGGCTGGTGAACCCGCCCGGCAGGCGGACGCCGTTCGCGTCCGGTGCGCCGAGCGGACCGTAGGGACCCGTGCCGGGCTGGGCGGGGGCCGCGTACGCGGCGCCGCGCCACAGGGTTCCGCCGAGGGCGGCGGAGGAGCCGCCGATCGCGGCCGCACGCAGGAAGGTACGACGTTCCACGCTCGCTCCAGGGTGTGTCGTGACCGGCCCGCCACCGGTCGGCGGCGGGGTCGCGCGGTGACGGACCCTAGGGGAGCGGGATGGATGTGTCATGTACGCGGCCTGAAGCGGACGTACGCTCCGCATGACCGGCGGTGACCGATGCCTCCCGGGGGAGACGCGCGGGCGTCTCAGGGCGGCGCGGAACCGCTCGGCCCGTGTCCACCGCTCGTAGGCTGAGCCTCCCCCGTCATCCAAGGGAGGTCGGCCATGCCCGGCTGGAGCGAGAAGGACATCCCGGACCAGAGCGGCCGGACCGCCGTGGTCACCGGGGCCAACAGCGGCATCGGGTACGCCACCGCGCGGGCGCTGGCCCGGCGGGGTGCCCGGGTGGTGCTCGCGTGCCGGAGCGAGGCGCGGGGCACCGAGGCGGGGGACCGGCTGTCCGCCGAGGTCCCGGGCGCGGAACTGGAGTTCCTGCGCGTGGACCTCGGTGACCTGGCCTCCGTCCGGGAGTTCGCGGACGCCTTCCCGTACGACCGGCTCGATCTGCTCGTCAACAACGCGGGCGTGATGGCGCTGCCGTACGGGACGACGGCCGACGGGTTCGAGACGCAGTTCGGCGTCAACCACCTCGGGCACTTCGCGCTCACCGGGCTGCTGCTGCCCGCGCTGCTCGCCACGCCCGGCGCGCGGATCGTGACCGTCTCCAGCCCGGTCCACCTGCTGTCCGCCATCGACATCACCGACCTCAACAGCGAGCGCCGCTACCGGCGGTGGACCGCCTACGCCCGCTCCAAGACCGCCAACCTGCTGTTCACGCACGAACTGGCGCGCAGGCTGGCGGCGCACGGCTCGGACGTGGTCGCGGCGGCGGCCCACCCCGGGTACGCCGACACGAACCTCCAGACCACCGGGCCGCGGATGGCGGGACGCAGGGCCGCCGAGCGGCTCATGGAGTTCGGCAACCGGTACCTCGCCCAGTCCGCCGCGGCGGGCGCCCTGCCCACCCTCTACGCCGCGACCGCCCCCGGCGTACGCCCCGACTCCCTCACCGGGCCGTCGTTCGCCATGTGGCGCGGGGCGCCCGGCGTGTCCTGGCGGGCTCCGTGGACGCGCGACGACACGGCGGGGGAACGGCTGTGGGCCGCTTCCGAGCAGCTCACGGGCGTGCGATACGAGCAGCTGAAGGTGTGAGACCGCCTACGAGCTGCGCACCTCGTACGTCGCGACCCGGACCTCCTCGTCGTCGAGGCACTGCCCCGACTCCAGGTCGAACCGCTGCTTGAGCAGGGGGGAGGCGACGAACGGCCGGCCCTTCTGGCTGCCGGTGAGGCCGCGGGAGAGGACCGCCGCGCCGCTGAACGGATCGCGGTTGTCGATCGCGTACAGCCTGCCGCCGCGGTCGCGGAAGAGGGCGGCCTGCCGGCCGTCGGGCAGCAGGGCCGCCACCCCGCGGCCCGGCAGCAGCGCGCTCAGGTCGCAGACGGTGAGCCACTCCTCGTCGAGCCGGAGCTGGATCTTCAGGTCGGTCGTCTCGGGTGCCAGGGTCATCGCTGGGCACTTCCTTCCAGGACGTCTGCCGGGGTACCGCCGGGTCGCATGCCGATGGACAGCAGCGGCAGGTCGGGCTTGATCTGGTCGCGCTCCGGGACGAAGCCGACGACCGGGTCGGGGGTGTCGGGCGCGTTCACGAAGGACACGAACCGGGAGAGCTTCTCGGGGTCGTTGATGGTCTCGGCCCACTCGTCGCGGTAGCCCGCCACGTGCGCCGCCATCAGGGACTCCAGCTCCTCGCAGATGCCGAGGGAGTCCTCGACCACCACGTCCCGGACGTGATCCAGGCCGCCGGGGATCCGCTCCAGCCAGGTGGAGGTGCGCTCCAGCCGGTCGGCCGTACGGATGTAGAACATCAGGAACCGGTCGATCAGCCGGATCAGCTCCGCGTCGGACAGGTCCTGGGCCAGCAGGTCCGCGTGGCGCGGGGTGGCGCCGCCGTTGCCGCCGACGTACAGGTTCCAGCCGTTGGCGGTGGCGATGATGCCGAAGTCCTTCGACTGGGCCTCCGCGCACTCGCGCTGGCAGCCGGAGACCGCCGACTTGAGCTTGTGCGGGGAGCGCAGGCCCCGGTAGCGCAGCTCCAGGTCGATCGCCATGCGGACCGAGTCCTGGACGCCGTAGCGGCACCAGGTCTGGCCCACGCAGGACTTCACCGTGCGCAGGGACTTGCCGTAGGCGTGGCCGGACTCGAAGCCGGCGTCCACCAGACGGGCCCAGATCAGGGGGAGCTGTTCGACGCGGGCGCCGAACATGTCGATCCGCTGACCGCCGGTGATCTTCGTGTAGAGGCCGAAGTCGCGGGCGACCTCGCCGATCACGATGAGCTTCTCCGGGGTGATCTCACCGCCGGGGATGCGCGGCACGATCGAGTACGAGCCGTTCTTCTGCAGGTTGGCCAGGAAGTGGTCGTTGCTGTCCTGGAGCGCGGCCTGCTCGCCGTCCAGGACGTAGCCGCTGGCGCCGATCGTCGGGGCGAGGGAGGCGATGATCGAGCCGACGGTGGGCTTGCAGATCTCGCAGCCGTCGCCGCCCCGGGCGTCCTCGCGGCCGTAGCGGTCCAGGAGGTCCTGGTAGGTGTTGATGCGCAGGGCGAGGACGATCTCGTACAGCTCCTCGCGGGTCTGCGAGAAGCAGCCGCACAGGCCCTTGTCGACCACGACACCGCCGGCCTCCAGCTCCGCGGTGACCAGCTGGCCGAGGACCTTGACGCAGCTCCCGCAGCCGGTACCGGCCTTGGTGCACTTCTTCACCTCGGGCACGGTCGTGCACTGGTGGTCGGTGACCGCGCCGCGGATCGTGCCCTTGGAGACGTTGTGGCAGGAGCAGATGATCGCCTCGTCCGGCAGCGCGGACGGGCCGAGCTGGGCCGACGCCCCGGCTCCGGCGGGCAGCACCAGCGACTCGGGGGAGACCGGCGGGACCGACCCGGTGAACGCGCGCAGCGTGCCGTACGCCTCCGCGTCGCCGACCAGGATGCCGCCGAGCAGCGTGCCGTCGCGGCCGATGACCAGCTTCTTGTACAGGCCCGAACGGGAGTCGGAGTAGACGACGTCCAGGCAGTCCTCGGAGGTGCCGTGCGCGTCACCGAAGGAGGCCACGTCCACGCCGAGCAGCTTCAGCTTGGTGGAGAGGTCGGCGCCGGTGAACTCCGCCTCGTCCTCGGCGATCGTCGCGGCCACCGTCTCGGCCTGCTCGTAGCCGGGGGCGACCAGGCCGTACACGCGGCCGTCGGCGGCCAGCGCGCACTCGCCGATCGCGAAGACGTGCGGGTCACCGACCGTGCGGCACTGCGCGTCGACCGCGATGCCGCCGCGCTCGCCGACCGTGAGGCCGCTCTCCCGGGCCAGCTGGTCGCGGGGGCGGACACCGGCGGAGAACACCACCAGGTCGGTGGCCAGTTCGGAGCCGTCGGACAGCTTCATGCCGGTGACCGCGCCGGACTCGTCGACCACGATCTCCTGTGTGCCCACGCCCGTGTGGACGGACAGGCCCATGTCCTCGATGGTGCGCAGCAGCGCGGCGCCGCCGCCCTCGTCGACCTGGACCGGCATCAGGCGGGGGGCGAACTCCACGATGTGGGAGGTGAGTCCGAGGCCCTTGAGTGCGCCCGCGGCCTCCAGGCCGAGCAGACCGCCGCCGACCACCGCACCCGTCGTGCGGGTCTTCGCGTACTCCTCGATCGCGAGGAGGTCCTCGATGGTGCGGTAGACGAAGCAGCCCTCGGCGTCCTTGTTCGGGACGGGCGGGACGAAGGGGTACGAGCCGGTGGCGAGGACCAGGACGTCGTAGCCGACGGTCAGTCCGGAGCGGGCGGTGACCTTGCGGGCCTCCCGGTCGACGGTCTCCGCCGGGTCACCGACGTGCAGCTCGATGCCGTGGTCGGCGATGAACCGCATGTCCGTCAGGGACAGGTCCTCGGGTGTCCTGCCCGAGAAGTACGAGGTGAGCTGCACACGGTCGTACGCGGGACGCGGCTCCTCGCACAGCACGACCACACGGTGCGTGGCGGTCAGGCCGCGCTCGGCGAGTGCTTCGAGGAAGCGCTGGCCGACCATGCCGTGGCCGACGAGCACGATCGTGGGGCGGGGGCGGTCCCCAACAATTGCGGTCGCGGACATCAGGAGCCTCCATCGTTGGTAAGCAGGTGGAGCAGTGGAGCACCGTCCGTGGGGAGCGGCTCTGCTCCCTCCCAGGCGCGCGCGAGCGCGCCGACGGTGCCGAGTTCGCCGACGAGGACCCCGCCGACCAGGCGGTCGTCGCGGACGACGACCTTGCGGTAGGTGCCTCGGGTGGCGTCAGCGAGCTGGACCACGTCGTCACCGGGGCGGGCCTCCGTCTCGCCGAACGCGGCGAGGTCGAAGGCGGTCTGCCCGGCGAGGGTGAGCCGGGTCAGGGAACGGGTGCCGGTGTAGCGGGCACCGGGGTCGCCGGCGAGCAACTCGGCCAGCGTGTCGGCCTGTTCCAGGGCCGGGGCGGCCAGCCCGTACACCGTGCCGTCGTGCTGCGCGCAGTCGCCGACGGCCCGGATGTGCGGGTCGGACGTACGGAGCTCGTCGTCGACGACGATCCCCTTGCGCACGTCCAGACCGGCGACCTGGGCCAGGCCCACGCGCGGGGAGACCCCGCAGGCCAGGACCACCAGGTCGGCGTCGAGGGCGTATCCGTCGGCCATCTCGACCGAGCGGACCGCGCCGCCGACGCAGCGCACGTCGCGCACCCGGCACTCGGTGTGGATCTCCACGCCGAGGTCCTTCAGGTGCCGGCGGACCAGCTTGGAGGCCGACGGGTCGAGCTGACGCTCCATCAGCCGCTCGGACTGCTGGGCCAGCATGACCTGGGCGCCGCGCAGGGCGAGCGCCCGGGCCGCCGAGACCCCGAGGAGGCCGCCGCCGATGACGACCGCCTTCGCACCCGGCCGGACCGCCTTGGACAGGCCCAGGCAGTCGTCCATGGTGCGGAAGGCGTGGACGCCGTCGGGGAGTTCGTGGCCGGGGGTGAACAGGCCGCGCAGCGGCGGCAGTACGGGGTTGGATCCGGTGGCCAGGACCAGGGTGCCGTACGCGATCGTCGAACCGTCCGCGCACTCCACGGTCCGCCCGGCCCGGTCGATGCCGGTGACCCGGGCGCGCGTCAGCCCGGCGGGCGCCGGGAGGGCGATCACCTCGGGGCTGTAGCGTCCGGCCAGCACCTCGGCGAGGAGCACCCTGTTGTACGGGCGGTGCTCCTCCTCGCCGATGAGCGTCACGGGCGTGCCGAGCTCACCGAGCCGCCGGGCGAGACGGACGCCCGCGAGGCCGGCTCCGATCACCACCACACGCGTATTCGAGGTCATGCCTAGGAGCGTGCGGTGCCGGTGTTACCCGGTCGCATCACGACTGTTTCCCGCGGGGAACGCTGCCCTCAGCGGGGGCGGGGGACGGGTGTGAGGGTTCGGAGGGGGTGCGGGGGAGCGCTGTGAGACGGGCCCGGCGGGGCCGGTCCCGGACCCGCCGGAGCCCCGGTGTCCGTGCAGCGGACATCGTCTACGACCGACGGCGGCGGGGGCCTGGCGAGGCGGGATCCCACCAGCTCACGGGGGCGGGACGGGCGGGGGACGCCGTCCGGAACACCCCGGTTCCGCCCCTCGGGCGCCGGTCCGCTGCCCTGGCCGGGCGGCCCGGTGACCGCGGCGGCCACCGAGGGCGGGCTCCGGCTGACGCGCCCGGAGCGCGAGCTTCGCCGGCGAATGTGGCGTGCGTCCCACCGACAGCTGCCCGGCCCGGTCCGGCCCTGCCCTGCCCGACCTCAGAACTCCCTCAGGTCCGTGGACGGTGCACACATCCCGTCCCTAGGGTGGTGATCATGCCTGACATACCGCTGACCATGGTCGTCGTCCTGTGCCTCGCCGCCCTCGCGGCCGGCTGGATCGACGCCGTGGTCGGCGGCGGCGGGCTTCTGCTGCTGCCGGTGCTCCTGCTCGGCCTGCCGGCCGGCACCCCGGCCGCGTACGCGCTCGGCACCAACAAGGCGGTCGCCATCGTCGGCACCTCGGGCGCCGCGGTGACCTACGCCCGCAAGGCCCCCGTGGACGTGCGGACCGCCGTCCGCATCGGCCTCGCGGCCCTCGCGGGCTCGTCGGGCGGCGCCTTCTTCGCGGCCGGGATGAGCACGGAGGTGCTCAAGCCGGTCATCATGGTGGTGCTGCTCGCCGTCGCCGCCTTCGTGATCCTGCGGCCCGCCTTCGGCACCGCCCCCGCCGCCGGCCCGGCCTCCCGCCGCCGGATCCTGGCGGCCATCGGCCTCGCGGGACTGGGCATCGGCTTCTACGACGGTCTCATCGGTCCCGGCACCGGGACGTTCCTGGTGCTGGCCCTCACCGCCGTCCTCCACCTCGACCTGGTGACCGCCTCCGCCACCGCCAAGATCGTCAACTGCTGTACCAACGCGGGCGCGCTCGCCACCTTCGCCTGGCAGGGCACGGTCCTGTGGCAACTGGCCGCCCTGATGGCGGTCTTCAACCTCGCGGGCGGCACCCTGGGCGCGCGCACGGCCCTGAAGCAGGGCAGCGGCTTCGTCCGGATCGTGCTGCTGACCGTGGTGTTCGCGCTGGTGGCGAACCTGGCCTACGAGCAGTGGTTCGCCTAGGACGCCGGGTGGGCCCGCCGCAGGTCGAGCAGCTCGATCACCCCCGTGCTGTCCTCGTCGCCGTGCCCGTCGGCGAGACGGCGGGCCATCAGATCCATGTACGGCGTCAGCAGCTCCGCGCTCACGCCCTGCTCCTCGGCGGTGCGCAGCAGCGTGGCATCCCCCGCGACCTGCATGGCGAGGTTGGAGACGACGCCCTTGCGGTAGTCGCCGCTCTCCAGCTGATCGGCGGCCTGGTGCGCGGCGGGCGCCATCGCGGTGAGCCACGACACCAGCAGCGGCGCGAAGTCCGTGGGCGCGATGTCCTCCCGGCGGATCAGCGCGAAGGCGTGCGCGACACCCGCGAACATCCCGCTCATCGCGCTCAGCAGCGCCACGTCGTGCAGCGCGGCGAAGCCGGGATCCTCGCCGACGTACCGGGTGCCGGCCGGGACGGCGAGGGTGTCCCGGTGCTCCTCGAAGAGCGCCGCGGAGCCGCTGTAGAGGACGTACGCCCCGGAGGCCGCGACCCCGATCATCGGCGGTACGGCCATGATCCCGCCGTCCAGGAAACGGGCCCCGCGCGCGGTCGCCCACGCGGCACGCTCCCGTCCCTGCGCGGGCGTCCCGGTGGTCAGGTTCACCAGGTCCCGGCCGGTCAGGCCGGCGCCGTCGAGGGCCTCGCCGACCGAGGCGTCGTCGAGCAGGCAGGCGATCACGAGGCGGCTCGCGGCCACCGCGTCGGCGGCGCTCGCGGCCACGGTCGCGCCCTCGGCGGCCAGGGCCTCGGCGCGGGCGGGGGTGCGGTTCCAGACGGTCACCGGATGTCCGGCGGCGAGCCAGGCACGGGCGAGGGCGGTGCCCATGGCACCGGTGCCGAGGAGGGAGACGGGCGGACGAGAGACGGGTGCGTTGTCGGTCATGGCGATTAGGCTCGTCGCAGGGGAGCGGCCCGCTCAAGTACGCACTTCCAAGTGGGTGGTTACCACGGGGAAAGAGTCCAGGCAGGGGAGGACGGCATGACGACCGTACGGCGGCCGGGGGCGTACGTCTGCGGGATCGACGCGGCGATGGACGTGATCGGCGGCAAGTGGAAGGTGCTGATCCTGTGGGCGTTGCACGTGCGGCCGTGCCGCTTCGGCGAACTACGCAGAGAACTGCCCGGCGTGACGGAGAAGGTGCTCGCCGCGCACCTGCGGGAACTGGAGGCGGACGGCATCGTGCACCGGGAGGCGTACGAGGAGGTGCCGCCGAGGGTGGAGTACTCGCTGACGCCCCGGGGCGTGTCACTGAACGAGGCGCTGGGACCGCTGGGGGCCTGGGGGCGGACGAACATCCTGGAACGCTTAGCGGCTGTCCGTCAGGTGCGCGAAGACGACGACGTTGCCCTGGTAGCCGGTGCTCCGTGAGTAGCCGCCGCCGCAGGTGATCACCCGCAGCTCGGGCCGCGCGGACGCTCCGTAGACCTTCTCGTCGGGGAAGCGCGTCGCCTCGTAGACCTCGACCGCGTGCACGGTGAAGACGGCGACCGTGCCGTCACGCCGGTCCACCTCGATGGCGGCGCCCTTCTTCAGCGCGCCGAGGCCGTAGAAGACGGCGGGACCGTCGGCGTTGTCGACGTGCCCGGCGACGATCGCGGTGCCGGTCTCCCCGGGCGTGGTGCCGGCCTCGTACCAGCCGGCGAGGTTTTCGCGCGCGGCGGGCGGGGCGTCGAGGCTGCCGGCCGGGGTGAGCCCGAGGCCCGTCAGCGGGGCGTCCACCCGGATCGCGGGGATGCGGATCCGGTCGGGCGGGCCGCGCCTGGGCGAAGGAGAACGGCTACGAGGTCAATGACCGCGGCCGTGTTCCGGCGTCCATTCGCGAGGCTTACGAGAAGG